>CALXBJ010000105.1 GCA_944386515.1 uncultured Pygmaiobacter sp. | reverse complement strand
GCGATCTCGATGCCGCCGCCGGGGGTGAACTGCATCCCGGACAGCGCGATCCGCATCGGCCAGAGCATCCAGCCGTTCTTGACCTGCATCTTGGCGATCAGGTCGAAGCAGGCGTCGTGGATCTTCTCCACCGTCCAGTCGGCCTCGGGCAGGGCCTCCAGCACCGGGATCAGCGCGGTGAGCGCCTCCTTCGAGGTCTCGGGGGTGGTCTTCATCTTCTTGCTGGTGTAAAGGTCGAGGCTGTGGGGCTGCACCGCGTCGATAAAGGGCAGCTGGGCCGGGATCTCGCCCAGCACCTCGCAGCGCTGCTGCAGCACATGGGCCAGCAGCTTCTTGTCGCAGTCGGTGTGCACCGCCTGCTCGATCCAGGGCAGCGCCTTCTCATAGAACGCCTCAGCCGGCAGCCGGCGGATATACTCGGCGTTCATATACCGCAGCTTCTCGGGGTCAAAGATCGCGGGGGACTTGCTGATCCCCTCCTCGTGGAAGGCGGCGACCATCTCCTTTAGCGAGAAGATCTCCTGCTCGCCCTTGGGGCTCCAGCCGCACAGCGCGATGTAGTTGAGGATCGCCTCGGTCAGGTAGCCCTTGGCGACGAGGTCCTCATAGCTGGCGTCGCCGTTGCGCTTGGACAGCTTGTTCTGGGCGTCCTTCATCACCGGCGGGCAGTGGATGTAGACCGGCTTCTCCCAGCCGAAGGCCTCATACAGCAGGTTGTACTTCGGGGTGGAGGACAGATACTCGCTGCCCCGGATGACATGGCTGATCGCCATCAGGTGGTCGTCGATGACGTTGGCGAAGTTGTAGGTCGGCATCCCGTCGGTCTTGATGAGGATCTGGTCGTCCAGCTCGGCATTGTCCACCTCGATGTGGCCGTAGACGACATCCTCAAAGCTGGTCTTGCCCTCGCGGGGCATCTTCTGGCGGATGACGAACGGCTTGCCGTCGGCGAGGTTCTGCGCGACCTCCTCAGCCGAGAGGCTGCGGCAGTGCCCGTCGTAGTGGGGGGCCTGCCCGCTGGCCTTCTGGATGGTGCGCATCTCGTCCAGCCGCTGCTTGTCGCAGAAGCAGTAATAGGCGTGGCCGCTCTCGACCAGCTGCTTTGCATAGTCCATGTAAAGGCCCATCCGCTCGCTCTGGATATAGGGTCCATAGCCGCCGTCCTTGTCCGGGCCCTCGTCCCAGATCAGGCCGGTCTGGCGCAGGGTGTTGTAGATGATCTCGACCGCGCCCTCGACATACCGCTCCTGGTCGGTGTCCTCGATCCGCAGCACAAAGGTGCCCCCGCAGCTCTTGGCCTTGAGATAGGCATACAGCGCGGTGCGCAGGTTGCCCACGTGCATATAGCCGGTGGGGCTGGGCGCGAACCGGGTTCTCACATTGCTCTCCATTCTATTTCCTCCTCATCGGGTCCATATATTACAAAAAAAGATACAGAATTAGTCTACTGCGCGCGGGCCGGTTTGTCAATCGGGCGGCGGCACTGCGCCAGCAAAAACAGCCCCTCGGCGGCGAGGATCAGCCACAGCGGCCACTGGTTGACCAGCTGGCGGTGGTTGGACTCCCACAGCATCATAAAGAGCCAGAACCCGCACAGCGCCAGCGGCGGGGCGAACCGGGACAACAGCGCGCCGCGCCGGCGCAGCGCCAAAAACGCCCCCGCCGCCCCCAGCGCGGTCAGCGAGAGGTAGGCCGCCTGCGACAGGTTGTTGTACAGCGCGTAAAACCGCCCGTTTTCCAGCACCAGCTCATACACCCAGCCGGCGGGGGGCGAGTCGTCCTGATACTGGTAGCTGTAGCTCATGTCGGCGGTGCCGCTGCCGAAGGTGCGGCAGCTCTTGCGCCACAGCAGCGCCAGATAGCCGCCCGGGCCCATCTGCTCCAGCCGCTCGCGGATGACCCGCAGGTTGGTCTCGACCCGCTCGTCGTAGGGGGCGGTGGTGGTGATGAACCACTCGTCGTAGGAGTTATAGGACCCGTCCCCCTGCATCCCCATCATGACCCAGTGGGTGGCGGGCAGCGCCTCGCCTGAACGGGTGGGGTCGGTGAGGACCAGCCGCTGCCCCCAAAGGCCGAAGCCGGCCCAGACCGCCGCAAAGACCGCCCCCGCGGCGAGCAGCCCGGCCAGCGCCCGGCGCAGCGGCAGCGAGGCCAGCAGCTGGGCCGCCAGCGCGATGCCGGTGATGAGGACGGTGACCTTGATCTTCCCGCCGACGCCAAGGCAGGCCCCGGCCAGCGCGGCGAGGGCAAGGCGGCGCTTTGCGCTCTCTGCGCGGGCGGCCCGCTCGGCGCAGAGCAGCACGCAGGGGGCGGCCCAGACCGAATAGGTGTCGGTGTAGGAGATGCTCGCCTGGAAATACAGCGGCGGGAAGAGGGCGGCCAGCAGCAGAAAGAGCAGCGCGCAGTCCCCGCCGGCGGCATCGTCGAGGTAGAAGAAGCCGGCGGCGAGCATCAGCGCAAAGAGCAGCTGCCCCACGACGCAGGCGGCGAGGTAATAGCAGTCAAGCCCCACCGCCCGCAGCGCGCGAAAGAGCAGCTGCAGCAGCAAAAACAGCCCCATGTTGTTGGGGTAGCGGTAGAGGTATCCCTCATAGGGGGCGAAGGCGGCGCCGTCCCCCTCGGCAAAGGCGGCCGCCCCGAAAAAGACCTTGCCGTGGTCGTACATCGGGTGGGGCTGGGTGGAGAGGCTGACCGCCAGCTGGACGGCGAAGATCCCCGCCAGCACAAGGGCGAGGAGCCGCCGGCGGCGGCGCAGCAGCCATTCCCGGCGCCGCCGCCAGAAAAAAACGGCGCAGCCCAGCACCCCCGCGAAGGCGGCCATCAGCGCGAGGATGAGCGCCGGCCGGTAGCTGAAGCTGGTGTTGAAAAAGAGCGCCCCCACCGCCAGCACCCCGTACAGCAGCCCGTAGGCCAAAAAGCAGACCCGCCCCGGCAGCGTCTCGCGGGCGTCCCGCATGGACCCCATCCCCTTTCGCAGCAAATCCGGCCGGCGGGGCACACCGCCCGCCGCCCGCTTTATTTTTTTAAGTCTACCCCGCCGCTCGCCGGCTTGTCAAGCGGCGGGCTTTTGTGAAAATCCTGTCACATGGGGCGGTTTTCCTTGTGTGGAAAATGCCGGGCGTGTATAATAAGATCCAGAAAATCAATCCCCAAAGCGCAAGAACCGCGCACAGCCCCGCCAGCGCTGAGCAAAATGTGCGCGGCGGGAGGGATTCCCGCGCAAAAACCGGCAGAGAGGAGGGCGGCGCTTGCAGATCTTTTCCCCTGTGTTCTTCGGCTTTTTCGCCGCGGTCTTTGCCGCCCGCTGGGCGCTGGGGCCGCGGTTTCAGACGGCGGTGCTCTTTGCCGCAAGCATCGGC
>CALXBJ010000104.1 GCA_944386515.1 uncultured Pygmaiobacter sp. | reverse complement strand
GGCTCGCCTCACGGCGGAACGCTCAAAGCCCCTGCAGCCGCTTGCGCTTCCACTTGCCGGAACGGTAGCGCAGCAGGGTGAGCAACGCCTCACACAGCCAGCCGACCGCGATGCCCAGCCAGATGCCGTGGTAGCCGAGCGCCGGGATCAGAAGCACCGCCACAATCAGCTTGACCGCCGCGCCGGTAATCGCGATGACCATGAACATATTGACATCGCCGGAACCCTTGAGCAGGCACTCGGCGGGGAAGAGCAGCGCCATCAAAAAGAAGGTGACCGCTGCGACATAGAGGTAGCTCTCGCCGGCGGCGAGGATCTCCGGGGTGACGTTGCTGCCCAGAAAAAGGGCCATCAGCTGCTTGGGCAGAAGGACAACCGCGAGCGCCATCACCAGCGCAAAGCCCAGCGTGATCCGCAGCAGTGACCGGAAGGCCCGCTGTACCCGCTCAATCTGCCCCGCGCCGATGTTCTGGGCGCAGAAGACGGTCATGCCGGCGCCGATGCTGATCATCGGCAGCATGACAAAATCGGAGGTCTTTGACGCCGCGGTGTAGGCGGAGACGACCGCCGCGCCGAAGCGGTTGGTCAGCACCTGCGTCAGGACGGTGCCCAGCGAGATCAGGATCTCCTGCGAGGTGGTCGGCAGCGCCAATGCGGTGAGGCGGCGCAGCGCGGTCGCGGAGAAAAACGGCCCCTTCTCCCGCCGATAGGAGCGCATCTTGCGGATCAACAGGATGACCTGCAGCAGAAACGCAAACCCTTGGGACATCACCGTCGCAATCGCCGCGCCGGAGACCCCCATCTCAAGCTGCAGAACAAAGAAGAGGCCCAGCCCCACATTCAGCACCGAGGCGACACCGAGGAAAAGCAGCGGGGTCAGGCTGTCGCCCAGCGAGCGGAAGACCGAGGAGATCATGTTGAAGCCGAAGACGAACGGCAGCCCGAAAAAGTAGATGGTCAGATAGAGGATGCTGTCCGCCTGCAGGTCGGCGGGGGTGTCGACAACCCGCACAATCGCGGCGGTGGAGGGGATGCAGATTGCAGCCAGCACCAGCGCGACCGCCAGCGCATAGCACAGGCTGGTCCAGCCCAGCGGCGGGATCTTGCTTTGGTCGCCGCTGCGCGCATTTGCGCCGGTTGTCTGGCCGATCAGGATGGAGGACCCGGTCGAAAGGCCGAAGGAGACACAGGTCACCATAAAGACGATCGGCATCGTGCAGCCGATGGCCCCAAGCGCGTTGGAACTGACAAAGTGCCCTACAATCACCGCGTCAATCACGCTATACAGCTGCTGCAGCAGGTTGCCCGCAAGGATGGGCAGGCTGAACAACAGCAGCGTTTTCACCGGCGCGCCGGTGAGCATCTTTTCTTGCTGCATGGTAAATTCCTCCTCACACAGAGTTGCAGATAAAAAAGCGGCATCCCGCCTTTTGGGATACCGCTTTTGCTGCAGGATTGAAAACAAAAAGCGGCCGGCGGGACTTTTTTGCACAGCGCAAAAAAGACCCCCGACCGCCTTTTTGGCACCAGACCCGGCGCCAAAATCCACTTACAGAGTAGCATATACGCAGGGCACTGTCAACACCCCGGCCGCTCACGTTTTTTCAAGCGGTCCGGCAGCCGGTCAGTCCAGCTTCAGCACGGCGGTAAACGCCTCGCTGGGCAGCTCGACGGTGCCGATCTGCCGCATCTTCTTCTTGCCCTCTTTCTGCTTTTCCAGCAGCTTCTTCTTGCGGGTGATGTCGCCGCCGTAGCACTTCGCCAGCACATCCTTGCGCAGTGCCCGCACCGTTTCCCGCGCGATGATCTTGCCGCCGATGGCGGCCTGAATCGGCACCTCAAACAGCTGGCGGGGGATGTTGTCCTTGAGCTTTTCACAGATCTTGCGGCCCCGCTCATACGCCTTGTCGGCGTGGACAATCAGGCTCAGCGCGTCGACGGGGTCGCCGTTGATCAAAATGTCCAACCGTACCAGCTTGGAGACCTCATACCCCTTGATCTCATAGTCATAGCTCGCGTATCCGCGGGAAAGGCTCTTGATCGCATCAAAAAAGTCATACACGATCTCGCCCAGCGGCAGCTCATAGTGCAGGTCGACCCGGGTCGCATCAAGGTATTTCATATCCCGGAAGATGCCGCGCCGGTTCTGGCACAGTTCCATCAGCCCGCCGACATACTCGGTCGGGGTGAAGATGTGCCCGTTGACATAAGGCTCCTCGGCCAGCTTGATGGTTGCGGGGTCGGGGTAGTCGGTCGGGTTGGAGATCAGCTTTTGGCTGCCGTCGGTCAGGGTGATCCGGTACTGCACACTGGGGGCGGTGGTGACAAGATCCAGATCAAACTCCCGCTCCAGCCGCTCGATGATGATCTCAAGGTGCAGCAGCCCCAAAAAGCCGCACCGGAAGCCAAACCCCAGCGCCGCCGAGGTCTCCGGCTCAAAGCTGAGCGAGGCGTCGTTGAGCTGCAGCTTGTCCAATGCGTCCCGCAGGTCGTTGTACCGCGCGCCGTCGGCGGGATAGATGCCGCAGAAGACCATCGGCACAACCTTGCGATAGCCGGGCAGCGGCGATGTGGCGGGCCGGTCGGCAGCGGTGACGGTGTCGCCGACCCGGGTGTCCCGTAGGCTCTTCATCGAGGCGGTGATATATCCCACCTCTCCGGCTTCCAGTTTGTCACAGGGGGCAAGCGAGAGCGCCCCCATATGCCCGACCTCGACGACGTCAAATTCGGCCCCGGTCTGCATCATCCGGGTCCGGTCGCCCGGGCGGACGGCGCCCTCCCGCAGCCGCACATAGACGATAACACCTTTATAGCTGTCATATACCGCATCAAAGATCAGCGCCTGCAGCGGGGCGTTCTCGTCCCCCTGCGGGGCAGGGACGCCGGCGACCACCGCCTCCAGCACATCCTGCACGTTTTGGCCGGTTTTGGCCGAGATCCGCGGCGCGTCGAGACAGGGCAGGCCGATCTCGTCCTCAACCTCATGTGCGACCCGGTCCGGCTCGGCCGAGGGCAGGTCAATCTTGTTGAGCACCGGCAGGATCTCAAGGTTGTGCTCAAGCGCAAGATAGGTGTTGGCCAGCGTCTGCGCCTCGACCCCCTGCGTCGCGTCGACAATCAGCACCGCACCCTCGCAGGCGGCCAGCGACCGGCTGACCTCATAGCCGAAGTCCACATGGCCCGGGGTGTCGATCAGGTTCAGCTCATAGTCCTGCCCGTCCTTTGCGGTATAGTGCAGGGTTACGGCACGGGCTTTGATGGTGATGCCGCGCTCTCGCTCAAGCGCCATGTTGTCCAGCAGCTGGTTCTCCATCTCCCGCTTGTCGACCGACTGGGTCAGTTCCAAAATCCGGTCGGCAAGTGTGGATTTGCCGTGGTCGATATGGGCAATAATGCAGAAATTGCGGATATTTTGTTTGGACAAGATCGGTTCCTCCAACTCAATCGAGATAAATAAACAACTGCATTATATCATATTCAAAGGCATTTTAGTAGAAGGTGTTGTGGTTCTTTCCCAAAAGCGGAACATAAAGATAAAAAATTTGGCAATAGGTTGCAAACAGATGTGAAATAGTTGGCAACAGGTTGCGAAAAAAGGATGAAAAAGATATAATTATAGCGATTATGCAGAGGATATGATGGGTTTTTTGTGCTTGATAGAGTTGCTCTTTCGGCCTGTAATGGGGTTAAAAGATTTGATGGCCGGAAACAAGGGATTCCGGCGGGATAAAGAAGATAGTTTGTGTAAAGAATGCTGATGCCGAAAAAGAACGAAAGGGGTTTCAGAGATTGCCATGAATCAGAAATACGGGAGCTATTACAGTGAGGCCTATTATCTGGATGGGTGCGGAATAAATTATAATGACCGCGATTACTGGACAAAGCAGTTTGGGGAAATCGCTCGGCGGATCGTGGAACTGTACCGCCCGAAGAACTTTTTGGACATTGGCTGTGCTTATGGGTATCTTGTGGAGGCACTGCGTGATCTGGGCGTAGAAGCATATGGTGTTGACGTATCGGAATATGCAATCAGCAGGGTGCGGGAAGATATCCGGCCCTATTGTTATGTCTGCAATGCGGCGGAGGGCCTGCCGGAAGGGCTGCCCGACCGCTTTGACTGCGTTTCCGCGATTGAGATTGTTGAGCATTTGTACGAGGAGGATGCGCAGCCTTTTATCCATACGCTTTGCAGCCGTTCGGATCAGGTCATCTTTTCTTCCACGCCGGATGATTTCAAGGAGCCGTCCCATTTTAACGTACAGCAGCAGGAATACTGGGCAAAGCGGTTTGCACAGGAAGGGTTCTTGCATGATCTGAATACCGACCTTAGTTTTTTGTCCCCGCAGGCGATGGCGTTTAAGCGAGAAGAAAAAAGCCAGCTGAGGCTGATCGAAAACTATGAGCATTTTATCAGGCTGCAGCAAAAGCGGCTGGTGTCTGTGCGCGAGCAGGCGAATGAGGCGATAAAAGGCAAGGACGATTATATTGAAGGAATAACCGAGGAGTTGAAAAAAAGAGAACAGGTTGTTCAGGCACAAAAAGAAAAAATTCAGGCACAGAAAGAAGAAATTCAGGCACAGAAGGATGAAATTGAATCTATGCGGCAGGAGTACCGCGAAAAGTATCGGCTGCGGGAAACAGCATTAAAACGCGAAAAAGAGGAAATTGCCGGAATTCTGGCAGCGACGCGTGCCCGTGAACAGCAGCTGCAGGCCGCACATGATGCAATTGCCAATTCTACTTTTTGGCGCCTGACTTGGCCTGCCCGCAGATTGGTCAGCGGGATGCGGAGAATTGGAAGAGGAAAACCGAGTCAGGAAGGGCAGGCGATTCCAGCACAGGCTCCGGCAGCTTTTTCTGAGCTTGAAAAACCGAAAGGAATCCCAGCAAGCGAGTATATGATGCGGCTGTATCGCAATATGCAGCCGATTGCCGCTGCGGTTTCGGATGAAAAGGTTGACCGGTTGAATTTGGTAACCGACAGCATTGAGGCAAGTCATTTGCTTGGGGGCGTGGCTACCGCGTTGCTTTTGGCTACGGAATTTGCAAAGCGTAATAATCTGGTTTTGCGGCTAATTACCCGCGATGTGCCGGTTAATCCTTGCGACTATTTGAACATCTTACAGCTGAACGGAATTGAACCGCCGGAGAATGTGGAGTATTACTCTGACCATGACCGCGATGAGAATGGGCAGAAAGCAACCAAAATGTTTGTTACGCAGGGGGATATCTTCTTCGCAACAAGCTGGTGGAGTGCGGTGGCAATTGAGAAAACCTCACTGCGCAAACGCTTTTATTATATTGTGCAGGAAGTAGAGCCCTTTTTCTACCCCTATGGGGATGAGCACCTGCTGTGTGATAGGGTGATGAACAATCCCAATATTGACTTTATTGTCAACAGCCATTACCTGTGGGAGTATTTTGAAAAAGAATATCCAAACATCATCCGAAACGGCGTTTACTTTGAACCGGCGTTCAGCAAAAAGCTGTATGCCAAAGCAAAGATTCATCCCAAAAAGAAGTACCGTCTGTTTTTCTATGCCAGACCCAACAATCCGCGCAATTTGTTTGGGAACGGGGTACTGCTGCTTGATATGGCGATTCGGCAGGGAATCCTCAATACACAGGAGTGGGAAATCTGCTGTGCCGGACAAGATATTCCGGAAATTGTATTTTGTGATGGATCACGGCCTGTGCATTTGGGTCAAATGACCTGGAATGAGTACAGGGATTTTGTGGCGGAGGTGGACTTGGCACTTTCCCTGATGTATACCCCGCATCCCAGTTACCCGCCTTTTGATGTGGCGGTAAGCGGTGGCGTTGTCGTTACCAATACCTGCTTGAACAAAACAGAGTTCCCTCTTTGCAAAAATGTCTTGCTGGGGGATCTTGATCCGGAAAAATTTATGGAGACTCTGCGTCAGGGCGAAAGATTGGCGAAAGATTCGGAGCAGAGAAGACGCAACTATGAAGAGATGACGATTCCCAGAGATTGGCCGCAGGTATTGGAAAAAACACTGCAGAAAATGGGTGAATGGCTATGATGGTTTTGCCGCAGTTAAAAAATTATGACAGCGAACCATGGAAAATCCCCTTTGTCAAGCGGATGCAGAACTTTTATTTGCTTTTAGAGCAGGGTAAAAAGGTTGCAATTCAGCTTTATCGGTCAGAGGATACCTCAACATTTCGATATCGCTGCTATAATGTGGTTCAGGCGCTGGAAAAGAGCGACAAATGGGGTGCAGTATATTTTTTTGAATGTGAGTATGAAAAAATTGCAGATCTGCTTCCCAAGGCCTCGCTGCTTGTGCTGACCCGGGTAAAATGGACTTTGCCGCTGGAATGGCTGACCGCACGCGCCAAAGCGGCGGGGATTCCGGTACTGTTCGATGTAGATGACCGTGTTTTTGATTTGAATGCGCTGAAACTGCTGACAAACACGTTGGCGGTTGATTTGAGCTATGAGCAGGCCTATGATTTTTGGTTTGCGGACATTGCCAGAATTCAGCAGGCGGCGGCTTTGGCGGAGGGCTTTATCACAACGAACAACTATCTGGGGGATAGATTAAGGGAAAAATTTGGATTTGATTACCAAATTATCCCCAACTCACTGAATCAAGAGCAATTAGAGGCCTCTGAGGCCCTTTTGAAGCAAAAACGGCAAAAGACAAAATGCAAGCCGTTTACCATCGGTTATTTCAGCGGCACTCCTTCTCATATCAACGATTTTTTGGAAATTTATAAGGAGCTTTGCCTCCTGATGAGAAAATACGAGGACATCCGCTTGGAAGTTGTGGGATTTATGGAGTTCCCCAGCGAGATGCAGCCGCTGCTGGAGCAGGGGCGCGTTCATTTTACCCCGCTGGTTGACTTTATAGAGCTGCAGCGTCTGGTCGCACAGGTGGATGTCAACATTGTCCCTCTTGTAGAGAACTCCTTTACCAACTGCAAATCTGAACTGAAATATTTTGAGGCGGCAGCCGTGGAGGTCGTCACGGTGGCAACACCGATTTACTCCTATAAAACAAGTATTCAAAATGGGGAGAATGGCTTTCTGTGCCGACCGGGCGAATGGTTCTCTACCTTAGAAATGCTTTATCTGGATAAAGTGGATCAGGGAGCAATTTGTGAAAAAGCCAGAGAAGACGTACTCAAACGCTATTGCGGTCCAGAGTTTGTAAAACAAATCGAGAATGCATATGAGTACTTTTTTATGAAGAATAAGAAATGAAAGGAACGCATTTGAGATGAAGAGAGCTTGGAAATCTTTTCTGCCTGTTTGTATTTGTGCGCTGTTGATAATGGGAGAGGTTTATGCAGTGGAAATGCCGGCCGGCGAAGCAAGCAGCGGGTTGGGAGAGTCGCTGGTCGTCGCGTATGAAGCGGCCGGGAAAGAGGAAGAATTTGATGAGAGCCTCTTGCAGGAGAGCGACGATACGCCGGATGAGGAAAGCGACATCGACAACAGCGTCCCTGCAGATGAAAACGACATCACCATGGGTGACAATGTTTCCGGGAATGAGACCGGTAGTTCTGAGGGTGACAATGTGCCGGAGGATGAGGCCGGCGTCGCCGCAGGTGACAATATACCGGAGGAAGAGACCGGCGTCGCCACGGGTGACAATGTGCCGGAGGATGGGGCCGGCGTCGCAGGTGACAGTGTGCCGGGGGATGAGGTCGGCGATGAGGATACCACGGACGCTGCAGACAAGAACAATTCCGCATTGAATTCTGGCGAGGAGGAAGACAGTCAGGAAGAGGATACTTCTGACAGTTCTGAGATGGTACCGGACGGCTGGGATGAAACCGGTACATACTATTATAGGGATGGCCAGAAGGTCAAGGGCTGGCTGGTGACCGGCGGCGAGCGGTATTGGATGGACAAAGAGACCGGCGCACTGTGGAAGAACAAGTGGTTTGCCGAGGGCGGTCATATTTATCTGGCGAAGGCAGACGGCAAGATTGCGCGCGGGTGGTATGGCTCGGGCGTCGACACCTTCTACTTCAACAATGACGGCCAGCAGCAGTTTGGTCTGATTACGGTATCGGGCAAGCGGTATTTTATCAATGCGGACGGCCGCCTTGCCTCCAAGCAGGGAGAGGTCACATGGAATAATAAGACCTACTATGTAAACAGCAAGGGCGAGGTCCTTGCAAATCAGTGGGTCACAGAGGGAACCGAC
>CALXBJ010000103.1 GCA_944386515.1 uncultured Pygmaiobacter sp. | reverse complement strand
CCGATGATGGTGCCGCCGATGGTGCCGCGGCCGCCGCCCATCGAGGTGCCGCCGAGCACGACCGACGCGATGGCGTCCATCTCACCGCCGGCGCCGACTGCCGGCTGGCCGGAGTACATACGGGCGGAGAGCACGACACCGGACAGAGCGGCCATGATGCCGGAGAAGACATACACGAACCAGCGCACCCGCTTGATGTTGACGCCGGAGAACTCCGCCGCCTTCTCGTTGCCGCCGACCGCATAGATGTGACGGCCCAGCTTGGTGCGGTTGAGGATGTACCAGACAAAGACCAGGATCACGAACAGGTAGATCAGCGGCATCGGGATGAAGCCCGCATAGCCCGCGCCGAGGAAGATGAAGTTCTGGTCGGTCAGGCGGATGGGCTGCGCGCCGGTCCACACATAGGCAATGCCCTGGCAGATGCACTGCAGCGAGTAGGTCACGATGAAGGGGGGCAGGCCGGTCTTATAGATGATGGTGCCGTTGATAAAACCGACCAGCGCGCCCACAGCCAGCGCGACGAAGATCGCGACCGGGATCGGCATCCCGTAGTTGACCATGAAGGTGGCCACCACCACGCTGGCCAGCGAGGTCACGGCGCCGGAGGACAGGTCGATGCCGCCTGCAATCAGGATCATAGTGATCGCGGACGCGCAGTACAGGTTGGTCGCGATCTGCCGCAGCACGCTGACGATGTTCGCGGTGGTCAGGAACATCGGGGTGTTGATCTGGATGATGATGCAAAGGATGAAGAAACCGATGATGATACCGCCGTTGCGCTTGGCATAGTCCGCAACCGGGTTGTTGAGCAGCTTGGAATCCTTCCAGGCGCCTTTCTCTTTCACGCTCATTCTACGTCACCTCAAATAACAAAGTTTAGATGTTGACGGCGTTTTTCATGATGGTCACCTGATCGGCCTCGGCGCGGTCGAGCACGGCGGAGACCTCTCCGCTGCGCATGACCACGACCCGGTCGCTCATGCCGATGACTTCGGGAAGCTCGGAGGAGACCATGATGATCGATACGCCATTCTTCGCCAGTTCGTTCATGATGGCGTAGATCTCAGCTTTTGCGCCTACGTCGATGCCGCGGGTCGGCTCATCCATAATCAGGATCTTGGGCTGGGTGGCCAGCCAGCTGGCGATGACCACCTTCTGCTGGTTGCCGCCGGACAGGTTGCCCACCAGCGCATAGGTGCCGGGGGCGCGGACCGACAGCTCCTGCATATACTTGTCCGCGATCTCGTTTTCCTTCTTGTGGTTGACCCGGAAGGCGCGGATGAACTCGTCGAGCACCTTGACCGTCTCGTTGAACTTGATGGACATGGCGGGGAAGATGCCCTCCTCGCGGCGGCTCTCGGGCACCAGCCCGATGCCGGCCGCCATGGCGTCCTTGCTGGAGTGGATCGATACCGGCTTGCCGTCGATGAGGATCTCGCCCGATTCGATCGGGTCCATCCCGAAGATGGCCCGCATCGTCTCGGTGCGCCCAGCGCCGACCAGCCCGGCAAAGCCCAGAATCTCGCCCTTTTTCAGCGAGAAGCTGACGTTCTTGACCTTTTTATTGGTCAGGCCGCGGACCTCCAAGACCGTCTCGTCGCATTCGTTATAGGTGCGATTGTAGTAATTTCCCACCTCGCGGCCGACAATCAGGGTGACCAGCTCGTCGACCGAGGTCTCCTTGACCACCTTGGTGGCGACATACTTGCCGTCGCGGTAGACCGAGACACGGTCCGCGATGACGTCCAGCTCGCTCATGCGGTGGGAGATGTAGATGATGCCGATGCCCTGCGCGGTCAGCTGGCGGACGGTGTCAAAGAGCGCGTCGACTTCCTTGTCGGACAGAGAGGAGGTCGGCTCGTCCATGACGATGATCTTCGCCTCACTGAAGGTCGCGCGGATGATTTCCACCATCTGCTGCTGCGCGATGTTCAGCGAGGAGATTTTGGCACTGGCGGACAGACCCATGTCGAAGGAATCCAGCAGCTCCTGTGTCTTTTTCAGCATACCGGCGCGGTCGATATTGGCGGCCGGCCCGGCCTCCTTGCCAAGGAAGATGTTATCCGCGATGGTCATCTCCGGCACCAGGACGATCTCCTGATGGATGATGCTGATGCCGTAGCGCTCCGCGTCCTTGACTGACTGGATGTCGGCCTTTTCACCGTTGATGATGATCTCACCGCCATCCCGCTGGTAGATGCCGCCGAGCACCTTGATCAAGGTGGATTTCCCGGCGCCGTTTTCTCCCAGCAGTGCATGAACCTCTCCGGCGCGCAGGTCCAGATGGACGTCATCCAGCGCGACCACGCCCGGGAAGGTCTTGCGTATCCCGTTCATTTCGAGCAAAATGGGTTCCTTCAAGACAGAATCCCTCCTTAGGCCTTGGAATCAGTGCTTAGTGCCACTGGGTGATGTCGTACTCAGAGATATTCTCCTGGCTGATGAGGAAGCAGGGAACCTCAACGTCCTCAACAGTGCCGCCCTCGACCAGGGTCTTGATGGCCTTGAAGGACTCCTCGCCCAGCGTGATGGGGGACTGTGCAGCAGTAGCCATCATGCCGCCCTCGCTGATGGAAGCCTGGCAATCGGGCGAGCCGTCAACCGACACGACCACGACGTCACGGCCGGCGGACTGAGCAGAACCCAGAGCGATCATGCCGCAGCTGTCATTCAGACCGAAGATGAACTTGAGGTTGGGGTGGGCGATCAGGGCGTCGTCGACCTTGGGCAGAACGTCGGCGCTGGTCTCGATCGCAGCGTCCTCAACGATCTCGAAGTTCTCGTTCAGGTTCTCGGTCAGACCCTTGACACGGGCGACAACCGACTCAGCCTTGGGGTTGTTGATGATCATCAGCTCGCCGCCCTCGGGATATTTCTCGTTGAGGTACTCGGCGTCCAGCTTGCCGGCGGAGTAGTTGTCGGAAGCGATGTAGCACTCGACCAGATCCTGATCGGCGCAGGCGGAGTCATAGTTGATAACCTTGACACCAGCGGCCTGGCAGGCTTCCAGCGCGGGCAGGATGCCGTCCTGAGAGACAGGGCACAGGACCAGGTGGGTGATGCCCGCATTGATCATGTCCTCGATCAGGTTGATCTGCTTGGCGTTGTCGCCGTTGCCGTCGCCGGACTGGAACTCCCAGCCCTCAGCCTCAGCCAGCTCCTTGACGGTGTCGCGGACGGTGATCTGGAACGGGTCGGTCAGGTTCATCGCGGTGAAGCCGATCTTCACGTTCTCGGTGCCCGCAGCGGCGCCGGACACGGCGTCCGCCACACTCTGGGCGGCATCGGAACTGCTGTCCCCGCTGCCGCCGCAGGCGACCAGCGAGAGGGCCAGCGCAAAGGAGAGAGCAACTGCCAATACGCGTTTGAATGCTTTCATTTCTTTTTCCTCCTAAAATTTTTAAAACGTTTACGAAAACGTTTTTCTGATGACCAAAATATAGCACCGGGAGACTTCCTTGTCAATGAAAATCAAACAAAATCGTCTAAATATATGGATAATAAGTATTTCTTTTGTGCAATTAGCTCAGTTGACATCTCTATAAAGGCAGCGTATACTTACTTATAAAGTAAACGTTTAACAAAAACGAGAAGCAGCTCTCCCTTTTTCAAAGTCGGTTAATCTGCTGCATTTTTGAAGAGGGCAAAGGCTTCGTTTTGTGTTTATTACCCGGTTTGCGATAAAAATGGGGGCGCGGCATTTTCTTTTTTTCTGTAATTTCCTATAATAAAGAGAAACAGAGAAGAAAAACGATTTGTCATTTTCCGAAAATGGCATCGGCAGGAGGGGAAGGATACAGCGGATGAAGGCGAAAATTACAGATGTGGCGAAGATGGCCGGCGTCTCGATTGCGACGGTTTCCCACGTGATAAACGGCACCCGCTATGTCTCGGACAATACCCGCAAAAAGGTGGAGAAGGCGATCCGGGCGCTGGATTACTCCCCCAATATCTCGGCCCGCAGCTTCAAGACCGGGCGGCGCAACCTGATCGGCTATGTCGCGCCGGATATCGGCAACCGGTTTTTCGCGCTGATCCTCGAGGAGATCGAGGATACCCTCTCGCTGCACGGCTACAATCTGGTGGTGGTGAACACCCGCGAGGACTACGACCGGGAGATCGCCGGCCTTAAGCTGCTGACCTCCGGCATCGCCGACGGGATCATCATCGCCTCCACCTTCCAAAACTACACCGAGATCCAGCCCTACCTGCCGGAGGATTTTCCGGTGGTGCAGATCGACCGTCTGCCCGCGGGATATGTGGGGGACAGCGTGCGGGTATCCACCTTTGCCGCGGTCAAGGCGGCGGTGGCCGACCTGATTGCCGAGGGCTATACCCGGATCGGGTACATCGCCAGCATCAGCCGCCTGAGCTCGACCGTTGAGCGGGATCAGGGCTACCGGCGGGCGCTGGAGGAGGCGGGCATCCCGCTGGACCCCGCGCTGGTCATGCAGGGCGACGCCCGCAGCCGCAGCGGCTATGACTGTATGAAAAAGCTGGTCGACGCCGGGGTGAACGCCGTCTTTATCTCCAACAGCGTGATGGCCGGCGGGGCGATGTCCTACCTCGACAACTGCGGGCTGCAGATCGGCAGGGATATTCAGGTGGTTTCGATGCGGGACTATGAGTGGCACCGGTTCCAGAAGGAGGCGGTGCGGACGATTGAGCAGCCCGCCAAGGAGATGGCGCGGCTGGCCGCCCAGCAGGTGGTGGAGCGGATCGAGAACCCGCAGCTGCCCGGGCGGGAGACCATCCTGCGGCCCACCTATCACAAGGCCGGGGCATAAGCGCGCGGCGCCCCTGTGCACGCGCGGGGCAATTTTTGGAGCTGATGCGGCGGCGCGCCGACTGCGGATACCCGATGCAAAGGCGCGGGGCGACGCGGCCGCTCGGATCATTTGCTATTTATTGAAGATGAATGAGGCGAGAAGATGGAAAAGCAGCCAGAGATGCAATTTGCCGGCCCGCTGCTGCGGCTGGCGGATCCCGCCGAGGCGGGGAGATGGTTTTCGCAGGCGTTCGGCCTTTCGCTGGAGGGCGAGGGCAGCTGCCTGACCGCGCGCAGCGGGGACTGCCGGATCTTTTTGGAGCGGGACCCCGACCCCGCGCCGGCACAGACCGCGGCGGAGGGGTACTATACCGGGCTGGCGCACATCGCGCTGCGCAGCACCGACCTGCCCGCCTCGGTGCGGTTTTGCACCGAGCGGGGCGCCCGGCTTGCCGGCGCGGAGCAGATCAGCTATAACCCCGGCATCTGGGGCACCGGGATGGACTACATCAACCCGCTGTGCCCGTTTGGGGTGGGCATGGAGATCAGCCAGCGGCTGGACCTGCCCGGCGGGCCGATGCAGGCGCCCACCGACGGGCTGGAGCATATCGGGATCCCGGTCGCGCAGATCGAGCAGAGCATCGGCTGGTACCGCGCGCTGGGATTTGAGAAGGCCAGCAGCGCCGAGATCAACCGGGAGGACGGGCAGAAGATCTTCTGTGTGATGATGTCCGGCCACGGGGTGATTTTGGAGCTGTTCGAGTTCGCGGGGATGGACCACGAGCCGATGCGGGGCCAGCCGTTTGCGGCGCTGGTGTTCCGCACCGGCGCGCTGGAGGCGTGGCGCGGGTTCTGCGCGGCGCGGGGGATCGCGAGCGAGATGACCGGCCGCGGCTTGGTGCTGACCGGGCCAAACGGGGAAAAGCTGCTGTTGTGCGAGGTGGAAAAAGAGATGGAAAAGCAATTTGATATCGTCGCGGTCGGGGAGATCCTGGTGGACTTTGTCTCCCGCGAGACGGCGGACGGCAGGAAACTGGTGCTGGAGGGCAACCCCGGCGGCGCGCCGGCAAACGTGCTGGCGGCGGCGTCCCGGCTGGGCAAGCGCACCGGGCTGATCGGCAAGGTGGGGGCGGACGGCTTCGGCCCCTTCCTCACCCGGGAGATCGCGGCGGCCGGGGTGGATGTGCGCGGGGTGGTGAGCGACCCGGTCAACCCGACCACCCTCGCGATGGTGACGCTGGACGCCACCGGCAACCGCAGCTTCGGCTTTTACCGGGAAAAGACCGCCGACGTCATGCTGGAGGAGTCGGACCTTGACCTCGAGATGATCCGCGGCGCGCGGATCTTCCACTTCGGCTCGGTGACGCTGGTGACCGAGCCGGCCCGCGGGGCGACCTTTGCCGCCGCCCGCGCCGCGCGGGAGAGCGGCTGCATCGTCTCCTATGACCCCAACCTGCGCATCCCGCTCTGGAAGGACCTCGACGAGGCGAAGCGGGTCATCGCGCAGGGGATGGAGCTGGCCGACCTTGTAAAGGTGTCGGACGAGGAGCTGTTCTTCCTGATGGGGGAGGGCGGCCTTGAGGAGAAGGCGCAGGCGCTGGCCGAGCAGTACGGGCTGCGCTTTTTGATGGTCACGATGGGCCCCCGCGGCTGTATGCTGGTGCAGGACGGCCGGGTGTGGAGCGCCGAGACCTACGACACCCCCTGCATCGATACCACCGGCGCGGGGGACGCCTTCTGGGGCGCGACCCTCAGCCAGCTGCTCGAGCTGGGCAAGCAGCCCGGCAGCCTGACCGAGGAGGAGGCGCTGCGGCTGCTCGACTTCTCCAACGCGGCCGGCTCGATGGCGACCACCAAGCAGGGCGCGATCCCCGCGATGCCCGACCGCGCGGCGATCTATGACTGCATGAAGCAGGTCCCGCGGCTGCACAAGGCGTAAGGCCCGCGGCGGGACGGCCCGCCCCAAAGCGGAGATGGGCGGCAAAAAAGGGAAAAGAGAAACGGCGGCGCGCCGGGGAGAGATCCCTCTTCGGCGCGCCGCTTTTTGTGTGCGCCGGCAATAGAAGCCCCCGGCTCTGCCGTGGGAGCGCAAAAGGGCTTTCGCTTCCAGCATCGAGCGAGGCGAGAAGGGGGCGGCAGCCTTACCGCCGTCGAAAAGCCGATCCCGGATCCGCATCGCCCGTTTAGGGGCCGCGGGGCGGGGGCTGTGGGCGGCGCCCAAAAAAGCGGCGGGCCGGTGTACCGGCCCGCCGCGCGGGTTTTGACGCAAAAAAGAGGTTACTGGGGATTCTGGGGATTCTGGGGGTCCTGGGGCCGGGACGGGTCGGTGTAGGTGACCGTCTTGACCAGCCCGAACGCCTTGTCGGCGAGGTGGGCCAGCACCGGCAGGCCGGCGTCACGGCCGCCGGCGACCCGCACGAGGCCGATCAGCGCGAAGACAAAGACCGCCAGCGAGAGCAGCCCGGTGACCACCGCGAGCAGCCCCGAGAGGAAGCTGCCGATAAAGGGGATGGCGTACCACATCCCCGAGACCGCGCCGGTGATGCCGGTGACGATCCCGCGGACAAGGCAGAGGAAGAACGCCTGCATCGTCTGGCGGATCAGCCACTCGTCCTGTTCGGCCGCAATCGCAAAGCCGAGCAGCAGCCCGCCCAGCAGCGTCTGGCCCAAAATCGCCAGCACAAAGGCGAGGGTCGCGTAGAAGGTGAAGCAGATGCCGTACCGATCTTTTCTCATGATAGATTCCTCCTTGTTGATTGCTCCGGAACAGCCCGGATAGGCGCCCCCGCCGCAGGGGGCGCGCAGAGACAGGGTCAAAACGCACACGGGAAAAACGCGGGCGAAAAGCCGCATCGCCCGCCCCGCGCCCGCCGCCGCATGGGCAAAAATCACATATGCTCGGGCACCGTGACCTTGAGCATGGTCAGCCCGTTGGCGAGGGTGTTCTTCGCCGCGACGCAGAGCGCCAGCCGGGCCTGCTGCAGCTCACACTCGACCCCCTTGCAGCGGCAGGTGGTGTAGAACT
>CALXBJ010000102.1 GCA_944386515.1 uncultured Pygmaiobacter sp. | reverse complement strand
GGCAAGTCTACCTTCATCAACAGCTTCGCCGGCGGCCAGCGCGCAAAGGCGGAGGACCGCCCCGGCGTGACCCGCGGCAAGCAGTGGGTCACGGTCGGCGGGTATGATCTCTTGGATATGCCGGGTGTGCTCTGGAAAAAGTTTGAGGATCTGCGCACCGCGACAAACCTCGCCTTTATCGGCTCAATCAAGGACGATATTCTGGACATGGAGGAGATCGCCGCGGAGCTGCTGAGCGAGGTCAAGCGGCTGTATCCGCAGCAGCTCGCGCAGCGGTATAAGCTGAGCGGCCAGCAGTTGGAGCTGGATCGGTACGAGCTGCTTGAAGCCATCGGCCGAAAGCGCGGGATGCTGATCTCGGGCGGCGAGGTAGACCTCAACCGCGCCGCGATCATGGTGGTGGACGAGTTCCGCGCGAGCAAGCTGGGCAACCTCTCGCTGGAGAGCCCGCAGAGCGCGGCCTTCCCCACTGCAAAGGAGGCACAGGATTGAATCCGCTTTATGCGTATGACGCCCCGCTGATCGAGCAGCACGGTCTTGTCTGCGGCGTGGACGAGGCAGGGCGCGGCCCCTTGGCCGGCCCGGTCTGCGTCGCCGCGGTCATCCTGCGGGAGGACCGGGTGCTCGAGGGGCTCAATGACTCCAAAAAGCTGACCGAAAAAAAGCGGGAGGCGCTGTATCCCCAGATCCTCGATGCCGCGGTCAGCTATAAAATTGTGATGGTCGGGCCGGAGGAGATCGACCGGCTCAACATCCTGCAGGCGACGATGATGGGGATGCGGCAGGCGGTAGAGGGGCTTTGCCCCGCGCCCGCCCTCGCGCTGATTGACGGCAACCGCTGCCCACAGAGCCTTGGGATGCCCGCCCGCGCGGTGGTCAAGGGGGACGCGACCTCCGCCTGCATCGCGGCGGCCTCGGTCCTCGCAAAGGTGACGCGGGACCGCTATATGGTCGAGCTGGGCCGGCAGTACCCGCAGTACCAGTTTGAAAAGCACAAGGGCTATCCCACCAAGCTGCACTATGAGCTGATTGAACAGTACGGGATTCAGGATTTTTATCGCAAGAGTTTTCTCAAAAAGAGAGGGATCGTCTGATGGACAGGAAAACGGCGGGGATCCTCGGGGAGGTTTCTGCTGCAAAGCTCTACCGCAAGGCCGGTTATCGCCTGCTGGCCTCCAATTTCCGCACCCGCAGAGGGGAGATTGACCTGATTGCGGAAAAGGGGGATCTTCTGGTCTTTGCCGAGGTCAAAACCCGCGCTGAGGGCAGCGCCCTGCTGCCGCGCGAGGCGGTGACCGCGGCAAAGCAAAGCCGGATTATCTCGGCGGCAAAGGGCTATCTTGAGAAGTTCGGCGACAAGGGCCAGCGGATCCGCTTTGACGTTGTCGAGATCTATTACAGCGGGGAAGAGGTCACCCGAATCGAGCAGATCGAAAACGCCTTTACGGCATGAGGAAGGGGAAACGTGGGATGAACTATTACAGCACAAGGGACAACACGCTGCGGCGCACCGCGTCCGAGGCGATCCTGCAGGGGATCTCCGAGGAGGGCGGCCTGTTTGTGCCGCAGGAATTTCCCGCCGTCGACCTCGCCGCGCTGATGGATCTGGATTACTGCGCGCTGGCGGCAAAGCTGCTGAGCCTGTATCTGACCGATTACAGCGAGGCATTTTTGCAAAAAGCGGCCCAGACGGCCTATGGCGGGGCGCGTTTTTCGGGCAAGACGGCGCATCTGGTCAAGCTCGAGGATGGGCTTTACAGCATGGAGCTGTGGCATGGGCCGACCTGCGCGTTCAAGGACTACGCGCTGCAGCTGATGCCGCTGCTGCTGACCGAGGCCAAGCGGATCAACCGGGATGAGACCAAGACCGCGATTCTGGTCGCGACCTCCGGGGACACCGGCAAGGCCGCGCTGGAGGGATACCGCGATCTGCCCGGCATTGAGATCGCCGTCTTTTACCCGGACCACGGCACCAGCGAGATGCAGCGGCTGCAGATGGCGACGCAGGAGGGCAAAAACGTCCATGTCTTTGCCGTAAAGGGGAACTTTGACGACGCGCAGACCGGCGTCAAGCGGGTCTTTACCGACGCCGCGTTCGCCGAGGAGTGCGCGGCCGCCGGCAAGCGGCTGACCAGCGCAAACTCGATCAACTGGGGCCGGCTCGCGCCCCAGATCGTCTACTATTTCGCCGGCTACTTCCAGCTGGTGCGCACCGGCGCGCTGGCGCTTGGGCAAGAGGCGGACTTCTGTGTGCCGACGGGCAATTTCGGCGATATTCTGGCCGGCTACTATGCAAAGCGGATGGGCCTACCGGTCCGCCGGCTGATCTGTGCCTCTAACAAAAACAACGTCTTGTCCGATTTCGGTGCGAGCGGTGTCTATGACGCGAACCGGCCGTTCTACAAGACCACCTCCCCCTCGATGGACATTCTGGTCTCCTCGAACCTCGAGCGGCTGCTCTGCCATGAGAGCGGGGACCCGGCCATGGTGTCCGGCCTGATGGGGGCTCTGACAAAAGAGAAGCGGTACAGCATCCCCGCATCGCTGCAGGAGAGGATTGCAGCCACCTTCGATTTCGGCTGTGCCGGCGAGGAGGCGTGCAGCGAGGAGATCGCCCGGGTCTGGCAGCAGGATCACTATCTCGCCGACCCGCATACCGCCGTCGCGCTCTCGGTGGCGCGCGCAAAGCGGTGCGGGCAGGTGCCCTGCATCGTGCTCTCGACCGCCAGCCCGTATAAATTCTCCGGCGCGGTGCTCCGCGCGCTGGGGCAGAATGCGGGCGAGGACGACTTTGCCGACCTCGCGGCGCTGGAACAGCTGACCGGTGTGCCCGCGCCGGCGGTTTTGCGGCAGCTCCGCGAGAAGGAGATCCGCTTTGACGAGCAGATTGAGCCGGAGCAGATTCTCTCGGTCGCCCGCGCGCTGTGAGGTTGTTTTATGTCGATATACGCAATTGCCGATCTGCACCTGTCACTGGGCAGCGACAAACCGATGGATGTCTTTTCGGGCTGGAAGGATTATGTCCCGCGCCTTGAGGCGAACTGGAACCGCCTGATTCAGCCGGAGGACACCGTCGTGCTGCCGGGGGACATCTCCTGGGCCATGAAGCTGGAAAATGCCATCGAGGATTTCAGCTTTATCGACCGGCTGCCGGGGCGCAAGATCATTCTGAAGGGGAACCACGATTACTGGTGGACCACCATGTCCAAGATGAACGCCTTCTGCGCCGCGCAGGGCTTCTCGACCCTCCGTTTCCTCAACAACAACTGCTATCTCGAAGAGGGGTTCGCGATCTGCGGCACCCGCAGCTGGCTGTTTGATGTCGGCCAGCCGCATGACGCCAAGGTGATGAACCGGGAGCTGGGGCGGCTGCGCGCCTCGCTTGAGAGCGCGGGGGATGCGCCGAAGCTGGTCTTTCTGCATTATCCGCCGCTCTACCCGTCCGGCAACGCGGACGAGGTGCTGGAGCTGCTGCACGAGTTTGGGATCACCGAGTGCTGGTACGGACACCTGCACGGCGGGTCCATCCGCGGCGCGATTCAGGGCGAGGTGGACGGCATCCGCTACAAGCTGATCTCGGCGGACGCCTTGGGATTTTGCCCGTTCAAAATCCGTTGATCCTTTCGTTAAATTTTTGCGCAAAGCCGCATAATTTAATGGAAAGTTTACATTCGTTATGCTATAATAAAATGCAATGTCTTTTATGGAGGAAAAAACATGGAACTGAAAAAGAATGAAAAGCTGGAAAACAGCCGTGTTGAGCTGGAAATTGCCATCGATGCCGCCACCTTCGGCGACGCTGTCTCCAAGGCGTTCAAGAAGAATGCCGGCAAGTTCAATATCCCGGGCTTCCGCAAGGGCAAGGCGCCGCGCCACCTGATCGAGCAGATGTACGGCAAGGACGTCTTCCACTATGACGCCGTCAACGACCTGTTCCCCGAGGTCTACGAGGAGGCCGTCAAGGCCGCCGGTATCGAGCCGGTCGACCGCCCCGAGGCGGAGCTGGTCTCCACCAGCCTTGAGGACGGCGCGCTGCTGAAGGTCACCGTCACCGTCACCCCCGACGTCGAGATGGGCGAGTACAAGGGATTAAAGGCCGTCAAGAAGGTCCATACTGTGGAGGAGTCCGAGGTTGACGCCGAGATCTCCCGGATGCAGCAGCGCAATGCCCGCACCATCACCCGTGAGGGCAACGCCGAGAATGGCGACATCGCCGTGATCGACTTTGAGGGCTTTGTGGACGGCGTCGCCTTCGAGGGCGGCAAGGGCGAGAACTTCTCCCTCGCGCTGGGCAGCGGCCAGTTCATCCCCGGCTTTGAGGATCAGGTTGTCGGCCACGCCGCCGGCGAGGAGTTCGACATTCAGGTGACCTTCCCGGCCGAGTATCAGGCCACCGAGCTTGCCGGCAAGGACGCCACCTTCAAGATCAAGCTGCACGAGGTCAAGACCCGCGAGCTGCCGGTGCTGGACGACGAGTTTGCCAAGGACGTCAGCGAGTTTGACACCCTCGACGATCTGAAGGCCGACATCCGCAAGAAGAAGCAGGAGCAGGCCGACAAGGAGGATGAGCTGAACCTCGAGAACGCGCTGGTGGATCAGGTTGTCGACGGCATGAAGGTCGAGATCCCCGCCTGCATGATCGAGAACCGTGTGGACGAGATGGTCCGCGACTTCGAGTACCGTCTGCAGCAGCAGGGCCTCAAGCTCGAGCTTTACCTGCAGTACACCAACAGCACGATGGAGAAGTTCCGCGAGAGCTTCCGTGAGCAGGCCGAAAAGCAGGTCAAGATCCGTCTGGCGCTGACCAAGGTTGTCGAGCTGGAGAAGATCGAGGCCAGCGACGAGGAGCTTGACGCCGAGGTCAAGCGGATTGCCGAGGCCTATCAGATGGAGGAGGCCAAGATCCGCGAGGTTATCCCCACCGAGGAGGTCAAGAAGGATCTGGCCGTCAACAAGGCCATCGACCTCATCAAGTCCTCTGCCGAGGTCACCGAAGAGGCTGCTGAGGCTGCGAAAGCGGAGGAGAAGAACGACTAATTTTTTGAAATTCGGAGGTATTGGTAATGAGTTTGGTCCCCTATGTCATTGAACAGACCAGCCGCGGGGAGAGGTCCTACGACATCTTTTCCCGTCTGCTGAACGACCGCATCATTATGTTGTCTGAGGAGATTAACGACGCCTCCGCCAGCGTGGTAGTCGCGCAGCTGCTTTATCTGGAAGGGCAGGATCCCGAAAAGGATATCAGCCTTTACATCAACAGCCCCGGCGGCTCGATCACCGCGGGCATGGCGATCCATGATACGATGCAGTATATCAAGTGCGATGTCTCGACCACCTGCATCGGCATGGCGGCCTCCATGGGCTCCTTTTTGCTGGCCTCCGGAGCAAAGGGCAAGCGCTTTGCGCTGCCCAACAGCGAGATCATGATCCATCAGCCGCTGCTCAGCGGGCTGCAGGGGCAGGCGACCGACATCAAGATCCATGCCGACCACATCATCCGGGTTCGTCAGCGGATGAATGAGCTGTATGCCCAGTACACCGGCCAGCCGCTGGAGCGGATTCAGGCGGATACCGAGCGGGATAACTTCCTGACCGCGCAGCAGGCCGCCGAGTATGGTCTGATCGACGCGGTGACCACTAAGCGATAAAGTAAGTTGGTGAAACATGGCAAATAGAGAAAAGGAGGTCGTCTGCAACTTCTGCGGAAAGCGGCAGGAGCAGGTCGAGCGGATGATCATCGGCCCCGGGGTCAACATCTGCAATGAGTGCATTGATCTTTGCAGAGCCCTCCTGTCCGAGGAGGGCATCCGCCCGCATAGGATACTGACCCCTCCGCCGCAGCGTATCTCCCGCCCCAGCACGAAGCCGGCGCCCTCTCCCAATAATAATAACAACAACAGCATCAATAGCAATACCCCCGCGCCCAGCAGCGTCAAGATCCTCACCCCGCAGGAGATCAAAGAGGGCCTGGATCAGTATGTGATCGGTCAGGACAGCGCCAAGATGGTGCTGGCAGTCTCCGTCTACAACCACTACAAGCGGATCCTCTCGAAGGATTACGACAACAGTGTTGAGCTGCAAAAGAGCAATGTCCTGCTTGTCGGCCCCTCCGGTGTCGGCAAGACCTATCTGGCCCAGAATCTGGCCCGGATGCTCAAGGTGCCTTTCGCCATTGCGGACGCAACCACCCTGACCGAGGCAGGCTATGTGGGCGAGGATGTCGAGAATATCCTGCTCAAGCTGATTCAGGCGGCCGATTTTGACATTGAGCGCGCGGAGAAGGGGATCATCTACGTCGACGAGATCGACAAGATCACCCGTAAGAGCGAGAATCCCTCCATCACCCGGGATGTTGGCGGCGAGGGGGTACAGCAGGCGCTGCTCAAGATCCTTGAGGGTACCGTCGCGAATGTGCCCCCGCAGGGCGGGCGCAAGCATCCGCAGCAGGAGTTTATCCAGATCAACACCAAGAACATCCTCTTTATCTGCGGCGGCGCGTTTGACGGTCTCGCAAAGCATATCCAAAAGCGGACTGACCATTCCGGTCTCGGTTTCGGCAGCCAGCTCAAGGAGGCTGAGAAGGAGGGCGATGATGCCCGCCTTCTGCAGATGGTGGAGCCCCATGATCTTGTCAAGTTCGGCTTGATCCCCGAGCTGGTGGGCCGTCTGCCGATCGTCACGGTGCTGAATTCTCTGGATGAGACCGCGCTGGTGCGGATCCTCAAGGAGCCGAAGAACTCGATCGTCAAACAGTACCGCGCCCTCTTCCAGCTGGACAACGTCGAGCTGGAGATCACCGACGACGCGCTGCACGAGATCGCCAAAAAGGCGATCAAGCTCAAGAGCGGCGCGCGCGGGCTGCGCAGCATTGTCGAACAGATCCTGATGGAGACGATGTACGAGGTCCCGAGCGACCCGACCATCATCAAGGTCACGGTGGATGCGGATGTCGTCCTCGGCAACGCAAAGCCGACATTGCAGTATGGCGCGGTGCGCAGGCGGTATAAGAACATCGCGGCTTCCCAGATGCACTGAGCACTTCCAAAAGACAGTATGATAAAAGCGGCGCAGGTCTTTTGAACCTGCGCCGCTTTTCTGCACGCTGTGCCGGGCGGTTTTGGCCGGCTTTCTAATCCGCTTTGCCGTGCCTGCTCAAAAAGGTTTACACCTTGAAATCGACCGAGGTCTTGCCGCTGTCGGGCACTTCCTCATTGAAGGTATAGTCGTTCCCCGGCAAAACGGCATTGAGCAGAATCCCGAGGATTGCCGCAATCGCCAGCCCGGACAGCGAGATGGTAATGTCTGCGGTGACCGGGATCGAGACCCCGCCGATGCTGTCAAACCCGAGCGCGCTGACCAGAATCACTGCGGCGATAATCAGGTTTCTGGACTTGGTCAGGTCCACCTGATTCTCGACGACGTTGCGCACCCCGATTGCGCTGATCATCCCGTACAGGATAAAGCTGACGCCGCCGATGATCGCATTGGGGATCGAGTGGATGATCTCGCCGAATTTCGGGATGAAGGAGAGCAGGATCGCAAAGACCGCGGCAATCCGCATCACCCGCGGGTCATAGATTCGGGTCAGCGCGAGGACGCCGGTATTCTCTCCATAGGTCGTGTTTGCCGGCCCGCCGAACATCCCCGCAAGGCTGGTCGCAAGCCCGTCGCCGAGCAGGGTGCGGTGCAGCCCGGGGTCGCTGATGTAGTTCTTGCCGGTTGTCGCGCTGATGGCCGCAATATCGCCGATATGCTCCATCATGGTGGCAAGAGCAATCGGCATAATGGTGAAGATCGCGCTGAGGCTGAACTTCGCCATGGTAATCGGCGCCATTGCGACCAGCTCCGCCTGCGCCACCGCGGAGAAATCAACCTTGTGCATACAGATGGCGACAAGGTAGGAGCCGACAATTCCCAGCAGGATCGGGATGATCTTGATCATCCCCTTGCCCCAGATATTGCACACGACGATGATTGCCAGCGCAATAAAGGCCAAAAGCCAGTCCTCACTGGCGCTCTCCACCGCGGTGGGGGCGAGGATCAAGCCGATTGCGATGATGATGGGGCCGGTCACAACCGGCGGGAAGAACCGCATGACCCGCTTGACGCCGAACGCCTTAATCAGGCCGGCGAGCACCACATAGACCAGTCCCGCCGCCACCACGCCGCCGCAGGCGTAGGGGAGCAGCTCGGCGTTGGCGCTGCCGTCCTCCAGCTTTGGGGCGACCATGGCATACCCGCCGAGAAAGGCGAATGAGGACCCGAGAAAAGCGGGCACACGGCCCTTGGTAATCAGGTGGAAGAGCAGCGTGCCGAGCCCCGCGAACAGCAGGGTGGTGGAGACGTCCAAGCCGGTAATGATCGGCACCAAAACGGTCGCGCCGAACATGGCGAAGGTGTGCTGCAGCCCGAGCAGCAGCATTTTGGGGACCCCGAGTTCCCGCGCGTTCCAGATTCCGTTTTCTGATCTCATCACATGACCTCCTCATCTAAAAAAAGGGCAAAAAAAAGATTAAGCTGAAAAAACAGCTTAATCCTTAAAACCAGATGAAAATGCCGGGGAGAAAAGGGGAGACGAGGGGTGCAGCGCCGTCTCAAACAAACAACCGCAGCCACCCGATAACGTTCTCATCCCGCTCCCTCACTTTTGGCCGATTTTTAATAAATATACTCGGCAATTGGCCGTTTGTCAATATTTTAATAATAAAAACCGGAAAGTTGCGTAAATACAGGGAAAAAGGTATAATAAATAAAGTCGCGAAAAGCGGCTGCAACTTTGGTTTCCCAAGGAGGAATTGCTTTATGCCAGTAAAGGTAAAGCTAAAAATAGATCACAAAAACGAGACGATCTCCCTGCCGGCCATCGCGCTGCGCGGCTTGGTCGTCTTCCCCAACAACGTCATCCATTTTGAGGTTGGCCGGCCCCAATCCATCGCCGCCGTCGAGTGGGCGATGGAGAACAACACCAGCCTCTTTCTGGTCACCCAGAAGGACATGGATCTGGATGACCCCACCCGCAAGGATCTGTACAATTACGGCGTTGTGGCCGAGATCAAGCAGGCGCTGCGGGTGTCGGATGATCTTGTCAAGGTGCTGGTCGAGGGCAAGTTCCGCGCGAGCCTTCTTGAGCTGGACAGTGCAGACAAGTTCATGCAGGTTCTGGTCAAGCCGGCGCCGGTGCGGGGGGTAAAATCCGCCGACAGTGTGCAGGCCGAGGCGCTGCTGCGCTCCATCCGGGAGGCCTTTGAGGAGTATATGGGGCTGACCTCCCGCATCCCCAAGGACGTCGTCTACACCATCCTTTCGAGTGAAGACCCCGTTTTTCTGGGGGACTACATCCCCAGCAACCTGCTTTTCAAGTACTCGGACAAGCAGAAGATTCTCAACGAGGGGACGGTTCTGGGCCGGCTGGAGACCATCCTTTCGGTCTTCAGCAAGG
>CALXBJ010000101.1 GCA_944386515.1 uncultured Pygmaiobacter sp. | reverse complement strand
TGAGATCCTCCGCCGCCTCCCGCAGCCCGCGGGCCATCGACGCGCCGATCGGCCGCAGCAGATACCCCGCCAGCCGGGCGGCAAAGCGGCTGGCGTCCTGCACGGCGCGCCCAAACCGGACCGCCGCATACTCCGCCGACTCGCCGACCTGATAAAAGAGCTGGCCCAGCCGGCCCTTGACCTGCCGCAGCAGCGGGTTGAGCGCCGCCGCAGCGGCCGCCGTGTTTTGCGCCATCTCCTTCATCTCCTTTCGCCCGGGCCTTTAAGCTCCCGGAGAAGTATTCTCCCTAAACAGCAGCGGGCGCGGCCGGCCCCGCTGGGACCGGGCCGCAGCCCGCCGTTTTTGCTCTTTTCGGTTTTTAATTATACCCTTTTTCGCCCCTTCGGGCAAGGCTTTAACAAAACTTTCATTCTTTCGCCACATCCGCCGGAGCAAGGCGCCTCGCATCTGCTTGCCCCGTCAGCCCAGATAGTTCATCGGGTCCCTGCGCACCCCGTTGACGATGACCTCAAAGTGGCAGTGCGGGCCGGTGGACCAGCCGGTGGAGCCGACATAGGCGATCAGGTCGCCCTGATTCACCACCTGCCCGGTGGTGACCGCAAGGCCGCTGCAGTGGCCGTACAGCGTGTGGATGCCGCCGCCGTGGTCGATCTCGACATGGATGCCGTAGCCGCTGTAACTGTACACCGCCTTGACCACCACGCCGCTTTGGGCGGCATAGATCGGGGTGCCGACATAGCCGCGCAGGTCCAAACCGTTATGGGCGGGCAGCAGCGGGCCGCTGTACCCGCGGCTCATCCCCTTATAGCCCGCGCCGATCGGGAACATCATGATCCCGTTGCCCGGCTTAATGACGGTGCCGTCCGAACTGAGGTAGACGCCCATCTGGATGACCTCGGTCACCGGCTCGCTGATGACCACCGGCTCGCCGACCTGCACCTTGGATTCCACCTGACCGCCGACATAGGTTGTCGCGTAGGTGACGTCCTTCTGCCCCTCGACCCCCTCCTGCAGGGTGCGCTGCACCCCAAAGGCGAGGTCGGTGGTGTACTCGGTCTGGGTCTCATAGGCGATCGGCTCCCGCTCAACGCTGGTGACCACCGCCTTGACCTGCAAAAAGGGCACCGCCTGCCCGATGACCAGCTCCATGCCGGGCATCATGTAGTTGCCGTTGTCCAGCTGCGGGTTGAGCGCGTAAAGGTCCGCGAGGGTGACGTCGTTGCGCCCCGCGATGTCATAGGGGGTGTCCCCCTCCTGCACCGTGTAGCTGCGCTGGCCCTGCACCTCCTGATGCAGCAGGCTCTCCAGCTCCTGATAGCTGCGGATGCTCTCGGTCAGATAGACCCCGTGGCGCAGCTCAAGATCCTCGACAAAGCCGATCTCGGCGCCGGGGTATTGGGCGGCATAGGGCTCCTTGATCTTCTCGATCGCCGTCTCCAGCTGGTCGCCCAGCGTCGTCGCCCCGTAAAACCGGCCGTTGACGTACAGGCCCACCGCCTCGGTGATCTCCGCGCCGGAATTGCGCAAAATCGCATCCACCAGCATCTGGCTGTCGGAGAGCGTCTCCCCGTTTGCCATCGTCATGGTGAAGCCGGCGCTCATCGTCCACTCCTGATCGTGGCCGGTGTAGACCAGCTGGTTCTGGACGATCTGGGCCGCCTCCTCATAGACCGACGCGCGGTCGACATAGCCCACGATCTTGCCGCGATACTCGACTGCGAGGGCAAACTGGCTGCCCAGCACATGGGCGACGGTGAGCACAAAGACCGCCCCCGCCCCCAGCGGCAGCAGATAGTACAGCAGGTTCTTGCCCAGATACCCGTACCGGCGCACCCCGCTGGCGAGGTACCGCAGCGCGGCCGCCAGCATCGCGCCGGCGCCGTTTTCCCGCTCGGCCTCCATCGCCTGCCGGATATGGGCCGCGCCGCTGCGCGCCCGGCGCGCCGGTGCAGCGAGGTCCTCCCCCACGCCGCGCAGCGCATCGGCGCCGGCGCGCGCCGTCGGGCCGAAGAGCAGCTTTGCACAGCGCAGCAGGAAACCGCCCAGCCCCCGCAGCGCGCGGGCAGCCAGCACCGCCTGATACTCCGCCGCGCTGCCCACCTGATAGAACAGCTCTCCAAAAAAGGTCCTCAGCCGAAACAGCCGCCGCTGCAGGGGGTTATTCCAATCCCTCGCCCGCGGCGCGTGGACTGTATGTTCCATCCCGCTCAGCTTGTACACCTCCGTTATATTTGATCGTCCCATACCCGCCGGCGGCGGGCAGACCGCAGTAATCCTCTGAAACAGGGCGGCAAAAAGCCATACCCCAACAATTTTATTATACGCATCAAGCCGCCCGCGGCAATCTTTTTGTCCCCTTTTTCATCATTTTTTCATCTTTTTTGCATTGCATCCGCCATCTTGTCCTGTTTTATTCCAGCGCAAGCTCCCGGATGCCGACCGCGTCGAGCAGCGCCGCAAAATCCGCCGGCAGCGGTGCGCGCACCCGCACCGGCTGCGGGGCGAACGGGCTTTGAAAGGTGATCTCCTCCGCGTGGAGCGCCTGCCGCCCGATCAGCGCCCGGCTGCCGCCGTAGAGGTCATCCCCCGCCAGCGGGTGGCCCAGCGCTGCGAAGTGCACCCGGATCTGGTGGGTGCGCCCGGTGACCGGCACTGCCCGCACCATCGTGTGCCCGCCGCCCGAGGCCTGCACCCGGTAGTCGGTGCGGCTGGGCTTGCCCTCGCTGCCGGTGCGCCGGCAGATGATGCTGCCCTCCGCCCGCAGGATCGGCAGGGTGATTGACCCCTCGCCCGGCGGCAGGGTCCCCTGCACCAGCGCGCGGTAGACCTTTTGGAACTGCGCGGCCAGCAGCGGCGCGGCAAAGCTGTTCTTCGCCGCCAGCACCAGGCCCGAGGTGTTCTTGTCGATCCGGTTGACCGGCCGGAAGGGGCAGGGCGTTCCCCGCTGCTCCATCAGATACCGCCAGCCCCCGGCCAAGGTGCCGCTGCTGCCCGGCGCGCTGGGATGGACGAGGATCCCCGCCGGTTTGTTGAGCACCACCGCGAAGTCGTCCTCATACAGGATATCGAGGGGCAGCGGCTCCGCCGGCACACCGGTCGGCGGCTCGGGGGGCAGCGTCACCGCGATTTGCTGGCCCGCCCGCAGGCGCAGGTCGGTGTGGGCGGCGCAGCCGTCGGCGGTGATGCCGCCGGGCTGGTACTTCACCGTCCGGATCAGCCCGCCGGTCAGCCCCTGCGCGCGCAGAAAATCCGACAGCCGCCTGCCCTGCCACTGCTCGGCGACCACAAAGCGCAGCGTCATCCGCTCGTCCCTCCCCTCTTCACACAAAAAGACATCCGTGTGCCGGCAAACCGCCTGCACACGGATGTTATTATATCACAGCTTTTACCCCGCCGCCAGCGGGCGGTTTGCCGCGGGCGGGCAGCGCGGCGTCCGCGGACAGCGCGCTGTCAATGGGGATCGATCAGTAGGCCACGCCCTGCGCCAGCATCGCGTCGGCCACCTTGAGGAAGCCCGCCACATTCGCGCCGACAACGAGGTTGCCCTCGCAGCCGCACTCCCGGCTGGCGTCATAGGCGTTGTGGAAGATGCCGACCATGATCTCCTTGAGACGGGCGTCGACCTCCTCAAAGGTCCACGACAGCCGCAGGCTGTTCTGGCTCATCTCGAGGCCGCTGGTCGCGACGCCGCCGGCGTTGGCCGCCTTTGCGGGCGCAAAGAGGACCCCCACCTGCTGGAACATCTTGGTTGCCTCGAGGGTGCTGGGCATATTCGCGCCCTCTCCGACCGCCTGCACCCCGTTCTTGATCAGCGCGGCCGCGCCCTCCTCGTCCAGCTCGTTCTGGGTCGCGCAGGGCAGCGCGATGTCGCAGGGAATGGTCCAGATCCCGCGGCAGCCCTCGTGATACTCGGCGGTGGGCACCTCGTCCAGATACTCCCGGATCCGGCCGCGGCGGACCTCCTTGATCTGCTTGACGACATCCAGCTTGATGCCGTCCTTGTCGTAGATATAGCCGTTGGAATCGCTCATCGCGACCACCTTGGCGCCCAGCGTCTGGGCCTTCTCGCAGGCATAGATCGCGACGTTGCCGCTGCCCGAGATGACGGTGGTCTTGCCCTCAAAGCTGTCCTGCTTCATGCAGCGCAGCATCTCCTGCACCAGATAGCACAGGCCGTAGCCGGTGGCCTGCGTGCGGGCGAGGCTGCCGCCGTAGCTCAGCCCCTTGCCGGTCAGCACGCCGCTGTACTCTCCGGTGATCCGCTTGTACTGGCCGAAGAGATAGCCGATCTCCCGGCCGCCGACCCCGATGTCACCGGCGGGCACGTCGGTGAACTGGCCGATGTGGCGGTACAGCTCGGGCATAAAGCTCTGGCAGAACCGCATGATCTCCCCGTCCGACTTGCCCTTGGGGTCAAAGTCGCTGCCGCCCTTGCCGCCGCCCATCGGCAGCCCGGTCAGGCTGTTCTTGAAGGTCTGCTCAAAGCCGAGGAACTTGATGACCGAGGCGTTGACGCTGGGGTGCAGCCGCAGGCCGCCCTTGTAGGGGCCGATTGCGGAGTTGCACTGACAGCTGTAGCCGCGGTTGACCTGCACCTTCCCCTCGTCGTCCACCCAGGAGACCCGGAACTGGACGAACCGCTCCGGCTCACACATCCGCTCGAGGATGCCCCACTTCTCCAGCTCGGGACGGCGCTCGACCACCGTCTCCAGCGACTCGAGCACCTCCCGCACCGCCTGCAGGAACTCCGGTTCCCCGGCGCTGCGGGCGGCGACCTCGGCATACACCTTTTCCAGATACGCGTTTTTGAACATTGTTACCCCTCCCATAAAATGCCCTGCCCAAACTGCACCCGGCGCCCGCAGGCCCCCGATGCCGGCAAGGAATGTCTCTATTATAAGGTCAAATGTCCTTGTGTGCAACCATTTTGCGGTATTTTTTTACATTTGCGGGCAGCGCCCGCTCCCGCGCAGCCTTGCCCGTGGGCGGAAGATGTGGTATACTTGGTAGGACCCTCCGCGCGTCAAGGGCCGTTTTTGTCCGCGCGGAAGATTTTAAAGGTGTGAGGTGAGGGCCGAATGTTCTGCAAATCCTGTGGCCGCCCGCTCGGCGACCGGGATCAGGTCTGCGGCTTCTGCGGTACGCCGGTTGGCGGCGGCCATGGCTTTTGCCCGCAGTGCGGGCAGCCGGCTGAACCGGGGGCTTCGTTCTGTGTCCGCTGCGGCGCGCGGCTTGACGGCACAGCGCCGGTGGACCCGGCCAAGCCGCCCCAGAAGAGCCGGCTTGTCGCCGGCCTGCTCGGGATCTTTTTGGGCGGGCTTGGCATCCATAATTTCTATCTCGGCTACAACGAGAAGGGGATCGGTCAGGTCATCCTCTTCGTTCTCTGCTGCGGCGCGCCCAGTGCGGTCTGGGGCTTTATCGAGGGGATTTTGATCCTCTGCGGCCAGATCAGCACCGACGCGGGCGGCAACCCGCTGACCGATTGACGGCGGGCATTTGATTTCGTTTTCATGCGAGCAGTCCATACGGCGGCGCAGCGCGGTTGTTTACCTCCGCGCTGTGAGGAAAGTCCGGGCTTCACAGGGGAATGGCAGCTGCTAACGGCAGCCGAGGGTGACCTCAGGGAAAGTGCAACAGAAAGAAACCGCCGCCCATCGGGCGGTAAGGATGGAAAGGCGAGGTAAGAGCTCACCAGCGATGCGGCGACGCACCGGCTATGTAAACCCTGCCAGAAGCAACACCCGACAGGAAAGCGATACGCGCCCCGCGTGCTTTCAAGAGGTGGCACGAGCCCCGCGGCGACGCGGGGACAAGATAGATCGTCGTTTAATACAGAACCCGGCTTACGGGCTGGTCGCTGAAAATAAAGAGCGAGAGACCGCTTTTCCTCTGGGAAAGGCGGTCTCTCTTTTTTGCGCTCAGATCAAAAATATTCCCCGCAAAAGCAGCAGTGCAATCACCCCCGGCAGCCCCAGCACCACCGACACCAGCGCGGTGGCGTAGTTGAGGGCGATCGACACCCCGGTAGAGCCGGACAGCAGATTCACCGCCCCGAGGCCCGCAACGCCGCAGAACGCCGAGAGCATACTGGTGCGCAGCGGCCGCTTGGTGCGCACCGCGGCGGCCGACACGCTCAGCAGCGCCGCTGCACCGAGAAACAGTCCCAGCTGATATGGTTCCATTCTTTTTCACCACCCTGCCTTTTCTCTCCCCCGCTCTGTCCGGTCTCATGACAAGGCCTTCCGATCAGCATCGCGGGAGCTCATCTTTCTTTTGGACCGCTTTTTGTCCGGGACGATCT
>CALXBJ010000100.1 GCA_944386515.1 uncultured Pygmaiobacter sp. | reverse complement strand
ATATTGTTTAATTTTCAAGGTCCTGACCTCCAATTTTTTGGAGGTTTGCTGTGCTCACTTCCGTGGGTCAGCTTATTTATTATAGCAGATCAGGTTTTGTTTGTCAAGCACTTTTTTGAGATTTTTTGAATCTCTTTTTCGTGCCGGCCTGTCGGCCTGACCGCTTTTTTTGCCGTCCCGTGCGGGACAGCTTGTTTATAGTATCACAGCCAAGAGGAGATGTCAACACCTTTTTCAATTTTTTTCTGTTTTTTTTGCAGCAAACCTTTTGCTCCACCCTCTTTTGTCTCCCTTATAATGTAATATAATATATAAAGAAGGACCTGTTTTTGCGCCCTGATTCCTTTCCGGACTCCTCCCTTGGCCTCCCCGCGCCGCTTTTTTTCGCGCTCTTTTTCAATTTTATCTTTACCCTGCCCCAAAATTATACTATACTGTTATCTGGTAAAGATTTTACAGGAATTTTGCTGCACTCTGCCTGCAGGTTCCTGTACGAGCAAAAGTCGCGGGGCGGCCTGTCGCGGTCCGCGCTGAAAGGATGATACCCTTTGGATATGATGGTAATCGGCATCGCCGGCGGCACCGGCAGCGGCAAGACCACCCTGACCGACCGGCTCAAGCAGCATTTCGGCGATAATGTCAGCGTGGTCTATCACGACAACTATTACAAGGCTCATGTGGGCATGACCTATGAGGAGCTGTCCAAGCTGAACTACGACCATCCGGATGCCTTCGACACCGACCTGCTGATTGAGCATCTGGCCAAGCTGCGGGCCGGCGAGGCGGTCGATTGTCCCGTCTACGACTTCACGGTACACAACCGCTCCGACAAGACCATCCATGTCGAGCCCTCCCGCGTTTTGATCATCGAGGGGATCCTGATCTTCCAGAACAAGACGCTGCGGGATATGATGGATATCAAAATCTTTGTCGATACCGACGCCGATGTGCGGCTGCTGCGCCGCATCTCCCGCGACGTCAAGGAGCGGGGCCGCAGCCTCGACTCGGTGGTGACCCAGTATCTGTCCACCGTCAAGCCGATGCACGAGCAGTTTGTCGAGCCCTCCAAGCGCTCGGCGGATATCATCGTCCTCGAGGGCGGCCGCAATGAGGTCGCTCTGGACATGATCATCCAGCGGGTAGAACGTCATCTGCAGGGCGATCTCAATTCCTGACGTTTTCCCAACTCAAAAGAGGGAACGGGCACAGGCCCGTTCCCTCTTTTTGTTTGTCGCCGTTTTGCCCTTCAAGCGCGCGCCAACAGCGTCTCAACCTCTTCAGCCGTGACCCCTTCAAATCCCGGCAGGCAGACCTCCGCTTGCGGCAGCCGCTCCGGGCTGCCGATTCCGACCGCGCGCATTCCGCCGGCGCGAGCAGCCTCAAGCCCCGCCTGCGAATCCTCAAAGACCACGCAGTCCGCCGGTGCAAGCCCCAGTTCCTGCGCCCCCTTCAAGAAGACCTCCGGGTCCGGCTTTGCCTTGCTCACCTTCGTCCCATCGATTACCGCGTCGAAACAGTCGGTCAGTTCCAACCGCTCCAAAATCAGCCTGCTGTTTTTGCTCGCGCTGCCCAGCGCAATCTTGTAGCCGGCGCGCCGCGCGCTCTCCAAGAACGGACGCACCCCCGGCAGGATCTCGCTCTTGGGCATCTTTTTGATATAGGTGAGGTATCTCTCGTTCTTTTTCGCGCAGTAGCGCTCCTTCTCCGCTTCCTCCATCTGCCGCCCGCCGATTTCAAGGATGATCTCAAAGCTGCGCATCCGGCTGACCCCCTTGAGCCGCTCGTTGTCCTCCTCGTTAAACGGGATTCCCAGCTCCTGCGCGATCTCCCGCCACGCGAGGTAATGGTATTTCGCGGTATCCACCAAAACCCCGTCCAGATCAAAAATCAGCCCTTTCAATGCCCGGCACTTCCTTTCTTGTATCTGGCCCTGCGCTCCCGCAGGGCGCCTTTTCTGATAGGATCATAGCACGTCGGCTTTACTTTTGCAAACATTTTAATAAAAGTATATTTTATTTATTCTCCTTTCCCCTTTTTATTGTTGGCAATTTGCACAATGTGTGCAGCGGAAACTTTTGCGAAAACCCCTCCCTTTGTTGTCTTTTTTACGAATTTTTTGCCGGTAATTTAATCCATTCTCCAAATTTGCAAAAACCGTATTGACTTTTTATAGCCATTCCCCTATTCTTTAACTAACGTCATTTATAAAAGTTGTTTGCATCGTTGTTTTCACGGCGATGCGGTTACAATGAAAAGGAGGAAAATACAATGAAAAAGTTCTTGTCCCTTGTCCTCAGTGCTGCGTTGGCGTTCTCGCTGGTGGCCTGCGGCGGGGCGGGCGATTCCTCGTCCGCCTCTTCCGCTGCAGCCGGCGGCAGCAGCGTCGCCTCCGAGGATGCCCCGCTGATTGGCTACTCCCTCAACTCGATGGACAGCACCATGAAGCAGATGGCCGACTTCTTTGAGGAGACCGCCCGTGACGCAGGCTGGGAGCCGGTCCTGCTGAACGCGAACGGCGATGTTTCCGCTGAGCTGTCCAACGTCGAGTCGCTGATCAACATGGGCTGCCAGGTCATCGTCATCATGGGCTGCGACACCGAGGGCAGCGCCCCTGCTGTTGAGGCCTGCGGCGCGGCCGGCGTGCCCTGCATCGTTGCGGGCCGCGCGATCAACGCCGACGAGAGCAGCTACTACACCTTCGTCTCGGGCGACCATCATCTGGCCGGCGAGGTTCAGGGCAAGTTCGTCAACGATTATCTCGCTGCGAACCCCGATGTCACCCTGAACGTCGGCTTCATCTATGGTCAGTCCGGCAGCTCCAGCGTCGCCGACCGGTATCAGGGCTTTGCGGATACCTGCCTGAACGCCGCTGAGAACGAGGGCCGCGTCAATCTGGTCGCCGAGCAGTACGCCGAGTTCGACGCCGAGAAGGCCTACAACATCACCACCGATATGCTGTCCACCTATCCCGACATCAACTGCTTTGTCACCCAGTCCGACGATCAGGCCGGCGGCATCATCAACGCCATCAAGGCGCAGGGCCTCGCCGTTGAGGATTACCTGATTGTCTCGATCGACTGCTCCAGCACCGGCATTGACTACCTCAAGAGCGGCGAGCTGGATGCCACCGTTCTGATGGCGATGCGTCAGCTGGCTGTCACCGCTGCCGACTATGTCCAGAAGGCGATGGACGGCGAGAGCGTTGAGAAGGCCAACCCGATCCCCGAGTACTATCAGCTTGCTATCGCGGACAATGTGGATGACCTGCTTGCCGCCAACGGCATGGCCTAAACCATACAAGATCTTCCGGGGAGCAGCAATGTTCCCCGGTTCTCTTTTAAGTGCCGGCCTGTGGCCGGGGCCATGAAAGGTGGATAGGAATGAAACTATTACAGGCAAAAGGGATCTACAAGCGCTTTTACTCAACCTGCGCGCTTTCCAATGT
>CALXBJ010000099.1 GCA_944386515.1 uncultured Pygmaiobacter sp. | reverse complement strand
ATATTGTTTAATTTTCAAGGTCCTGACCTCCAATTTTTTGGAGGTTTGCTGTGCTCACTTCCGTGGGTCAGCTTATTTATTATAGCAGATCAGGTTTTGTTTGTCAAGCACTTTTTTGAGATTTTTTTGAACCTCTTTTTCGTGCCGGCCTGTCGGCCTGACCGCTTTTTTTGCCGTCCCGTGCGGGACAGCTTAGTTATATTAGCACATCCTTCCCGCTGCTGTCAACACTTTTTTCGATCTTTTTTTGCGTTTTTTCGCGCTTTGGCAAAACGCACGAAAACCATCCCCCATGTCTGCTTTTTTTGACCTTGATTTCCTTTTTATTCCTCTTTTTCCTGCCCTTTCTCAGGCTCTTCCCCGACAAAGCGATAGCCTACCCCCACCTCGGTGAGAATATACCTCGGGTTAGCCGTATCCTTTTCAATCTTGCGCCGGATTCCCGCCATGAACACCCGCAGCCGCTGGCTGCTCTCATCATCGGTATATCCCCACACCTCTTTGTTGATATAGCCGTGGGTGAGCACCTTGCCGGGGTTATGCACAAGCAATACCAGCAGGCGGTACTCCAGCGGGGTCAGATGGATCTCCTTTTCGTCCACAAGCACTCTGCGCCGCTGGAAATCGATATACAGCCCTCCCTGTTCAAAGACATCGCAGCGGGCAATCTGCGGCCGGGTGCGCCGCAGCGTGGCGCGGATGCGCGCCTGCACCTCCCCCACCGTAAAGGGCTTGGTGATATAGTCGTCCGCCCCCACATCCAGCGCCTCGATCTTATCCTTTTCCTGCTCCCGCGCCGAGATCACCAAAATCGGGGTGTCCTGTTCCCTGCGGATTTTCGCAATCAGGTCCACCCCGTCATAATCCGGCAAACCGAGGTCCAGCAGGATCACATCCGGATTATTCGCCCGCGCAAGGGTATACCCCTCCGCGGCGGTGCCCGCAAGGTCACAGCTGTACTCCGCGCGCTTCAGCGCCGCTTCGAGGATCTCCCGGATCCCTTTGTCATCCTCAATAATCAGAATGCGTGTCGACTGACTCATCTGGTATAACCTCCGTTTTAACTGGCAGTGTAAAAAAGAATCCGGCGCCCCCGTCCTGATTGTTCTCCGCCCAGATTCTGCCCCCGTGGGCATTGATGATGGCGCGGCAGACCGCAAGCCCAAGCCCCATGCCCCGGCGCCCGTCCGCCCTGCCGTTGCCGGCATCGACAAAGCTCTCAAATAGATGGTCCATCACCTGTTGCGGGATGCCCCCGCCGTTGTCCTCTACCGCAAATTGGACGGCATCCGTCTGTCGCTCCACCGTCAGCCGCACCGATGTGCCCGGCCTTGTGTGGGAGAACGCATTGTCCAGCAGGTTGCACAGGACCTGCCGAATCAGCAGCCCGTCCATCGGGACCGCGACCACCTCTTCCGGCAGCCGGACGCTGACCGACCGCTCCTGCCGCTGGTTGCGGGTGCGCTCAAGTGCATCGGCGACCACATCGTCCACCACCTCGGTGGTCTTTTTGATCTGCAGCGCCCCCTCCTGTATCCGGGTCAGATGCAGCAGGTTGGTAACCACATTGTTCATCCAAACCGCGTCCCGCTCGACCCCCTGCATCATCCGGCGCAGCTCCTCCGGCTCAATCTCCCCCGCATTGGCTGCGATGTAGTTCGCCGCGCCGGCAATCCCGGTCAGCGGGGTGCGCAGGTCATGGGAAATCCCGCGCAGCAGGTTGCTGCGCAGCTTTTCCTTTTCCACCTCGAGCGGGATCTGTTCGCTCTCGTGCTCAAGCTCCTCCCGCTCGATTGAGAGGGAGAGCTGGTTGAGCACCGTCTGCAGATAGGGCAGCACAACCCCCGAAAAGGGGCGCTCGCCCGTGTGGACCGCCGCCACCCCGAGCAGCCTGTCACCGGCAACCATCCGCGCATTGGTCCACCCCGGCGCGCCGGCGCTGAAGGATCCCATCTCCCTGCCCGGGCGCTGCTCGGCCGCGCGGCAGACGGCCGAAAAATTCTGCGCGAGCCCCTCTCTCAGCGCGCCGAACTCCTCCGGGCAGCACAGCGGCTCGGACAGGCACCCCTCCTCAATCAGATAGACCGCGCTCTGCGCCCCGATCAATTGATAGAGATCCTGCTGGGTCTGGCGCACCAGCGCCCGGCTTCCCCGCAGCTTGAGATACTTTTGGCCCATCTCCGCCACCAGACTGGCGCGGCGGGCATTCTCCTGCTCCTGCCAGACCCTGCTGCGCAGCTGGCTGGTCATCCAGCCGGTAATCATGCTGACAACGAGGAAGATGACAATGGTGAGAAAGTGGTCCACCTGTACCAGCTGAATCTCCCACCTCGGGGGCAGGAAAATCAGGTTGTAGAGATATACGCTGCCGAATGCCGCCGCCAGACCGCAGAAGAAGCTGCCGGTGACCGCGCAGACCGAAACCACGCAGAGCAGATAGAGCATCGCGACGTTTTCCTGACTGACCGAGAGCAGCGTGGAAACGGCTGTGGTGGCAAACAGCAGGATGGCGGTGGTCATTGCGCGGCGCGGGAGGGAGTTGCGCAGCGGTGTCAGCGGGCTTTTCATCTTATTCTCCTCTCTTCTCAAAAAAAGCGGGAAAGGCCCGCTGGGTTCCTTTCCCGCTATCATATCACATTTTTGCGTTTGTTTGAAGCAAAAGGCCGCCGCCTTTTGTCCCTGCCGCCGCTCTGCGCAGCTGCGTTTTTCCGTTTACCCCAAAGGTGCGTTTTTCCGTTTACCCCAAAGGCAACTGTGCCCGTCCGGCACCTCCCGCGGGCGCACGGGGGGCTTTCTTTCTGCCGCAGCGCGCCGCCGGGAAATTTTATCCTCCCGTCAATCCTCCAAAAGGCCCCGCAGCTGGGCGAGCAGCCGGCGCTCCCGCCGGGAGATCTGCACCTGCGTGGTTCCCAGCCGCTTTGCCGTCTCGCTCTGGGTTTTGCCCTCATAAAAACGGTAGCGGATCAGCAGCCGGTCCCGCTCCTCCAGCTGTTCCAGTGTGCGCCGCAGCGAGAGGGTCTCGGCAATCCGCTCCTCCTCGCTGCTGACCGGGATGTCAAACTGGGAGGGGCTGTCCTCCTCCTGCACCGGGGTCAAGGAAAGCACCGGCAGCGAGGCGCTGACCGCCTCGGCGACCTGTTCCGGGCTGACCCCGAGATAGGCGGCCAGCTCCCCAATTCCCGGCTGCGCGCCGCTCTGCTTTTGCAGCTGCTCCCGTGCAGCCTTGACCCGCAGGGAAAGTTCCTTCACCGAACGGCTGACCTTGACCGCGCCCCCGTCCCGGAAGAGCTTTTTGATCTCCCCGAGGATCACCGGGACCGCGTAGGTGGAAAACTGCACCCCCCGCGTCTCATCAAACGCGTCATAGGCCTTTACCAGCCCCATACAGCCGGCCGAATACAGGTCGTCATATTCAATCCCCCTGCCCCGGAATCGGTTGGCGCAGGAGTGGACCAGTCCCAAATTCTGTTCGATAAATTCGTCCCGGCTGCACTGTTTGAGCGGCATAGGTCAACACCTTCTGGCAATGGTTTTCTCCATGGTCACCACCGTGCCCTTTCCCGGTTTGGAGCGGACTTTCAGCGTATCCATGAAGGTCTGCATCACCGTGAACCCCAGCCCCGCGCGCTCGGGGCCGCCGCTGGTCGTCATCGGCTGCATCGAGCGGGCGACGTCCTCGATCCCGACCCCCTTGTCGGTGATCCGCACCCGGACGCGGCCGTTCTCATAAAGGCCCACGGTTATGTAGATCTGGCCGAGCACCCCCGGATAGGCGTGGACGATGCAGTTGGTCACCGCCTCGCTGACCGCCGTCTTGATGTCGGCCAGTTCGTCCACCGTCGGGTCCAGCTGGGCGATAAAGGCCGCCACCGCGCTGCGGGCGTATGCCTCGTTGCTGCTGCGGCTGAGAAAGCTGATCTTCGTGCTGTTTGCCGGTCTCATACCCTTGTTCCCCCTTCCAGTACCACCAAATCCGCAATGCCGGACAGCTGCAGCAGCCGCGTCACCTGCGGGTCCGCCCCCTGCACCGCGAGGGTGCCGCCGAGATCCCGCAGCAGCCGGTACCGGCCGAGGATCAGCCCGATCCCCGAGGAGTCCATAAAGGTCACCCCGCTAAAGTCCAACACGACCCGCTCAAAATTCCCGCCGAGGATCCGCGGGTCAATCCGCCCCCGCAGCCGGGCCGCCTCGTGGTGGTCGATCTCACCCGAGAGATAGGCCACCAGCACCCTACCGCTTTGTTCCAATCTGCACTCTGCCACCCGTTCCGTCCTCCTTTTCGCCACAAAAAAATCCCTTATCCCGGGATGGCCTGTCCACCATCTGAGGATAAGGGATCTTGTCTGAATATTCTGTCAAAGCCTGTCGGCGTCCGAAACTTGTCCCAGCAGCTGCCGCAGCAGCGGCCGCGCCTGCCCCGCGAGATAGAAGGAGCCGCAGACGCACAGCCCCCTGCCCCGCGCAAGCGCCTTTTTCAGCGCCGCATCGAGATCCGAGACCGCTTCCACCCGCCGAAAATGCGCCGATGCGGCGACCGCCAGCCGGTCGGCATCCACCGCGCGGGGGGTGTCGGGCGCGACGGTATAGACCTGATCGAAGCAGCCCTCCAGCGCGGTGAGCACCCCCTCGGCGTCCTTGTCCTCGAGGATCCCCATCACCGCGGTCAGCGGCGGGGTCTTGGTCGCCTTGAGCAGCGCCGCGAGCGCCGCGGCGCTGTCCGGATTGTGCGCGCCGTCGAGCAGGACCGGCGGGTTGAGCTGCAGCACCTCGGCGCGGGCGGGCAGCATCGCCCGCTCCAGCCCGGCGAGGATCGCCTCGTCCGGGATATCAAACCCCTGATCGCAGAGAGCCAGCGCCGTCTCGACCGCCATCGCGCAGTTGCCCCCCTGATGGCCGCCGTGCAGCCGCAGGCGGACGGTATATCCGCCGTAGTCGAGGTGGTTCTCCCGCAGCGTCTCCCACAGCAGGGTGACGTCCTCGGCCTCCGGCATCCGCAGCGGGATGCCAAGTTCCCGGCACCGCTGCCGGATCACCTTCTCCGCCTCCGGCCGCTGGCCGGGATAACTGACGGCGGTACAGCCGGGCTTGAGGATGCCGCACTTCTCGGCGGCAATCTTCTCAATGGTGTCCCCCAGCAGCGCGGTGTGGTCCAGCCCGATCCGGGTCAGGCAGGCAACGCGGGTGTTTTTGACGATGTTGGTCGCATCTCGGCCGCCGCCAAGGCCCGCCTCGAGGCAGACCAGCCGGCAGCCCGCAGCGGCAAAGCAGAGGAATCCCAGCGCGGTCACCAGTTCAAACTCGGTGGCGTAAAGTCCCTCCTCCGCCTCCAGCCGGTCTGCCGCGTCCTTGACCTGCTCGGCCTTTTCGCCGAGCATCCCCTCCGGCAGCGGCGCGCCGTCCACCGAGATCCGCTCCCCAAACCGCTCGACAAAGGGCGAGACGAACAGGCCGGTGCGGATGCCGGCCTCGGTGAGGATGGAGGCAGTCATCGCCGCGACGCTGCCCTTGCCGTTGGTGCCGGCGATGTGGACGAACTCCAGCTTGTCCTGCACATCGCCCAGCAGCGCCATCAGGCGGCGCATCGTATCGGGATTCTTCTTTTCACCCAGCCGCCTGCGGCTGTGCAGCCAGTCGATTGCCTGCTGATCGGTCATCGCGTGTTCCCCTTTCCGTTTTGCCGTGCGCTGCCGCGCACACAGACGGACCGCGGCACAGCGGCGCCGCGGTCCATTTTATTTAGCCTACTTTTTTCTCACTGCGTCAGCTCAGCGCCTTGATCGACGCCTCGATGTGCGCCTTTTTGTCCTCAGCCTTCGCCAGCTGGGCGCGCACCCCATCGACGACCTGCGCGGGCGCCTTGGAGACAAAGCCCTGATTGTTGAGCTTTGCCGACGCGGCGGCAATCTCCTTCTCGCAGCCGGCCAGCTCCTTGTTCAGCCGGGCAAGCTCCTTCTCCTTATCCACCAGCTCCATCATCGGGATAAAGGCGCGTGCCTTATCGGTGACCACCTGCACGCAGGCGGCGGCATCCCCGGCAAAGGCTGTGCCGATCTCGATCTCGCTGGCAGCGGCGAACTTCTCCAGATAGGCGCGGCCGACCTCAAAGGCGTCGCCCTCGGCGGTCTGGATAAAGACGCTGGTCTTGCGGGCGGGATGGACCCCCATCTCGGCGCGGACCGCACGGATCGCCTTAATCAGCTCGACCAGATCGGTGAAGCCCGCCTCGTCCTGCGGGAAGCAGAGCTCCTGCTGCCACTGCGGCCAGTCGGAGACCATGATGCTCTCCCCGCTGCCGGGCAGCGCGCGGTAGATCTCCTCGGTGATGAAGGGCATGAACGGGTGCAGCAGCTTGAGGGCACTTTGCAGCACATAGACCAGCACCCGGCGCGCATTGTCGGCCTGCTGCTTATCCTCGCCGTAGAGCCGCAGCTTCGCGATCTCGATATACCAGTCACAGTAGACATCCCAGATAAAATCGTAGATCTTCTGTGCCGCGAGGCCAAGCTCGAACTTCTCGATGTTGTCGGTGACCTCTTTGATGAGGGTGTTCAGGCTCGAGAGCACCCACCGGTCGGACAGGTCGAGCTGCTCGGGCAGGCCGGGGGCCAGCTCCTCCTCGCCGAGGTTCATCAGCACAAAGCGGGCTGCGTTCCACAGCTTGTTGGCGAAGTTGCGGCTGGCCTTGACCTTCTCCTCGCTGTACCGGGTGTCGTTGCCCGGGGTGGAGCCGGTGACAAGGGTGAACCGCAGCGCGTCGGCGCCGTACTGGGCGATGACCTCCAGCGGGTCGATGCCGTTGCCGAGGCTCTTGGACATCTTCCTGCCCTGCGCATCCCGCACAAGGCCGTGGATCAGCACCGTGTTGAACGGCTCCTCTCCGGTGTGCTCGAGGCCGGAAAAGACCATCCGCACCACCCAGAAAAAGATGATGTCATAGCCGGTGACCAGCGTGTCGGTGGGATAGAAATACTTATAATCCGGGTCCTCGGTATTCGGCCAGCCGAGGGTCGAGAAGGGCCACAGCGCCGAGGAGAACCAGGTGTCCAGCGTATCCTCATCCTGATGCAGATGGGTACAGCCGCATTTCGGGCAGCAGTCGGGCATCGACTTTGCGACGACATACTCGCCGCAGTCGTCGCAGTAGTAGACCGGGATCCGGTGTCCCCACCACAGCTGACGGGAGATGCACCAGTCCTTGATGCCCTCCAGCCAGTGGTAATAGGTCTTGTCAAACCGCTCGGGGACAAACTTCAGCCGGCCGCTGCGGCAGGCCTCGATCGCCGGCTTTGCCAGCGGCTCCATCTTGACAAACCACTGCTTGGAGATCATCGGCTCCACCGTGGTGTGGCAGCGGTAGCAGGTGCCGACATCGTGGCGCAGCGGCTCGACCTCCTTGAGATAGCCGCCCGCCTTGAGGTCCTCGACAATCGCCTTGCGGGCCTCCATCGTGGTCATGCCGGCGTATTTGCCGCAGTCGAGCACCTCCGGCTCGTCCGGCGCGGCCTTGCCGCTGGCGACCAGCTCGTCGGCCGCCGCCTTGTCGGCGGCGCCGGTCATGTGGCCGTCATAGGTGAAGACCCGCACCAAGGGCAGATTGTGCCGCTTGCCGACCTCATAGTCGTTGGGGTCGTGCGCCGGGGTGATCTTGACCACGCCGGTGCCCTTCTCCATGTCCGCGTGCTCGTCGCAGACGATGGGCAGTTCCTTGTTAAGCAGCGGCAGGATCACATGGCAGCCGTGCAGGTGGGCATACCGCGGGTCCTCCGGGTTGATCGCGACGGCGGTATCGCCCAGCATCGTCTCGGGGCGGGTGGTCGCCAGCTCCAGCTGCTCACCGGTCTCCTTGACGGTGTAGAGCAGATGCCAGAAGTTGCCCTCCTGCTCCTCATACTCCACCTCGGCGTCCGAGATCGAGGTCTGGCAGTAAGGGCACCAGTTGACCAGCCGGTTGCCGCGGTAGATCAGCCCTTTTTCATGCAGCCGGCAGAAGACCTCCAGCACCGCGTCGGAGCAGTGCTCGTCCATCGTGAAGGCGAGCCGATCCCAGTCACAGGAGGAGCCGAGCTTCTTGAGCTGCTCGATGATCCGGTTGCCGTACTTCTCCTTCCATTTCCAGGCGCGCTCGAGGAAGCCGTCCCGGCCGACATCCTCCTTGGTCAGCCCCTCTTCCCGCATCGCGGCGACGATCTTGGCCTCGGTCGCAATCGAGGCGTGGTCGGTGCCCGGCAGCCAGAGCGCCGAATACCCCTGCATCCGCTTGGTGCGGATCAGGATATCCTGCAGCGTCTCGTCCATCGCGTGGCCCATGTGCAGCTGGCCGGTGATGTTCGGCGGCGGGATCACAATGGTATAGGGTTTCTTTTCGGAATCCCGCTCGGCGTGGAAGTACTTGTGCTCCAGCCAGAACTGATAGGTACTGTCCTCCACCTTTGAGGGATCATACTGTTTGTCCAGTTCTCTTCTCATCCGTTTCATCCTCTCTGTCGTCTGGGTTGCCGTCTGCCGGGGAAAACAAAACGTCCCATACGGCAGACGCCGTATGGGACGGAAAACTCCGCGGTACCACCCATCTTGCCGCGCCAAACGGCGCGACCGCTCAACAGCTCCTTAACGCGGAAAACGGGCGGGGCTACTCTGCACGCTGCGAGAAAAATCCCGCGGCGGGCGTTCACCTGCCTGCTCCGGAGCGACCGCCGCAGCCGTTTCCGCCTGCTCGCACCCACCGCAGGCTCTCTTTGGGAAAACGTGGCCGCAGCCCTCTCCTTCACTGCATTTCATGGTCTGATTTTATCCCGTTTGGGCCGGCTTGTCAAGCTCAGATCACAAACAGCCCGTCCCGGAAGATCTCCACCTCGCACCCGTCGGCGGTGCGGGCGGTGCAGCGCATATCCGCGCTGCCGAACATGAAATCGACGTGCAGCATCGAAGTGTTCAGCCCCCGGGCGATGAGCGCCTCGGTGCTGCGATCCCCGCCGGGGACGACGTCGACATACCCCGCGCCGAGCGCGAGATGGCAGGAGGCGTTCTCATCAAACAGGGTGTCGTAGAACAGCACCCCCAGCTGGTTGATGGGGGAATCGTAGGGCACCAGCGCCACCTCGCCGAGCCGCCGGGTGCCCTCGTCGGTGCCGAGGATGCCGGCCAGCAGATCGGCGCCCTTGCCGCAGCGCCAGTCGACCACCACGCCGTCGCGGAAGGTCAGGCAGAAGTCGTCGATGATGCTGCCGCCGTAGACCAGCGGCAGGGTGTTATAGACCACCCCGTTGACCTTGTCCTTGTGGGGGGTGGAGAGGATCTCCTCGGTGGGGATGTTCGGCGCAAAGACGATACCGTCCGGCTCGGGGCAGTGGCAGATGCCGCCGGCGAAAACCGCGCCGTCACACAGCTCCATCGTCAGGTCGGTGCCCCTGCCGTTCTCAAAATGCAGGCTGCGGATCCCCAGCGCGTTCATCTTCTTGACGTTGCGCTGCATCTCCTCGACATGGGCGTCCCAGCCGGCCTCGGCGCTCTGCGCATCGACATAGCAGCAGCGATAGACCGCCTGCCACAGCGCCTCGAGCGCCGCTTCCTCGCCGAGGGCAGGAAAGACCTTTTTCGCCCAGCGGGGATTTGGCACCGGCACACCGCTCCAGGCCAGATCGTTGGACATCTTTTTGAGCCGCAGCGCGGCAAGCGGCGCGCTGGACGCCTTTTTCCAGAGGGAGAGCTTGGCCGGGTCCACCCCCGCCATCCCGTCCGGGTCCTGCGAATCCAGCCGCAAAAAACAGGCGTTTTTCTCCCCGTAAATCGTCTGGCGCTCAATCTGCCAGCGGGGCAGATCGCAGAGGGTCTCCTCCGACGCGTACTGCAGCCGGATGCGCTCGGCATCGGGGTCGGCATAGTGGATGACGACATCCTTCGCCCCGAGCCGGTAGGCCTCCTCACAGAGCAGCCGGACAAAATCGCTGGTCCAGACCGGCGCGTCGAGGACAAGGATCTGGCCCTTTTGCAGGTTGACCCCGCGGGTCAGCACCAGCCGGGCATAGTTTTCACGGATGGACGACATTCCGAATCCCTCCCTTGAAAAATCAGCATTTATCTTACATAGGGGCAGGCCACCCAGTGGTCGGCCGCGACCTGCTGCAGCTCCATGCTGCCCTCGTGGCAGCCCTCGCAGGCGTATTTGCAGCGGGGGGCAAACCGGCAGCCGGGCGCCGGGTTGATCGGCGAGGTGACCTCGCCCTGCAGGGTCTCCCACCGCTTGCCGCGGCGGGTGATATCAATCACCGGGATCGCCGCCAGCAGCGCATGCGTGTAGGGGTGCAGCGGATGGGCGAACAGCTCCTCGGTCTTTGCATACTCGACACAGCGGCCCAGATACATGACCGCGATGTGGCTGGAGATATGCTTGACCACGCTCAGGTCATGGGTGATGAACATATAGGCCAGCCCCTGCTGGTCCTGCAGGTCCATCAGCAGGTTGAGGATCTGGGCCTGAATCGAGACATCCAGCGCCGAGACCGGCTCGTCGCAGACGATGAACCGCGGGTCGGTGGCCAGCGCGCGGGCCACCCCGATCCGCTGGCGGCGGCCGCCGTCCAGCTCATGGGGATAGCTGTTCATCAGCCGGGGCGCGAGGCCGACGGTCTCCATCAGCTGGCCCACCCGCTCGTACATCTCTTTTTTGTTTTTGTACTTCTTATTGACGATCAGCGGCTCCGCGATGATCTCGGCAACCGACAGCCGCGGGTTGAGGGAGGCGTAGGGGTCCTGAAAGATCATCTGCAGCTCCTGCCGGGCCGCGAGCATCTGCTTGCGGCTGAACTTAGTGATGTCCTGCCCGTTGTAGAGCATCTCGCCGCTGGTCGGCTCGAGCAGCCGCAGCACCGTCCGCCCGAGGGTGGACTTGCCCCAGCC
>CALXBJ010000098.1 GCA_944386515.1 uncultured Pygmaiobacter sp. | reverse complement strand
TCAGGGCTGCAGTCCTGATCCACACTCATGACGGTCATGACCACCGAGACGTCGTTGCGCATCGTCTTGGGGAAGAGCGGACGGATCGGGCGGTCGACCACCCGGCTGGTGAGGATCGCCTTCTCGCCGGGGCGGCCCTCCCGGCGCATAAAGCTGCCCGGGATCCGGCCGACCGAATAGAGCTTTTCCTCAAAATCCACGCTGAGCGGGAAGAAGTCGATCCCCTCGCGGGGCTTCTCGCTCATCGTGACGTTGCACAGCACGGCGGTATCGCCGTACCGCACCATGCAGCTGCCGTTGGACAGGCCGCACATCTTGCCGGTCTCGACCACAAACGGGCGGCCCGCCAGCTCGGTTTTGAAGACCTTGTAGTTGGGGAAGGTCTCAAGTCGGGAAGTGAACTCTGCTACCATAGAACTTTGCCTCCTGTTCGGATATTCTATGCGATCCCAGAGGCAGACAGTTTTAGCAATAAACTCGGCGTTTTGCACAAACCAAAGCGCCCAGTTTACCGCTAAACGCTGAATGCCCCTAAAATCACCAAAAGGACAGCCGGAAACCGGCTGCCCTTTTTGGAAACAACTTATTTACGCAGACCCAGACGGGCGATCAGCGCACGATACCGCTCGATATCCTTCTTCTGCAGATAGGCGAGCAGGTTGCGGCGGCGGCCGACCATCTTCAGCAGACCGCGGTTGCAGTGATAGTCGTGCTTGTTCGCCTTCATGTGCTGGGCCAGGTGGTTGATCCGCTCGGTGAGCAGCGCGACCTGAACCACGGGTGAACCGGTATCGGTCTCGGACAGGCGATACTCGGCAATGATCTCGGATTTGCTCTTCATTCTTCGTTTCTCCTAACATTTTAAAATCTGCCTCGGACCAAGGAAGGGTCGGAGCGCCGCATCCTGAGCCCGGGTAAGCTAAATTATTATAGCACAAGCCGCCCGCGGTGTAAAGTTTTTTCTTCTGCAAAACACCCCAAAAGCGGCGGCGGGTCAGCCCTCGGCCGGCTGGCCGATCCGCAGCCCGCCCGCAGCGAAGAAGGCGTTTGAGCGGCGCGCCGCATCGGCGATGCAGTCCCGCAGGCCGTCGAGGCTGTCAAACCGGCGGATCGGCTCGAGGAAGCGGAAGAACTCCAGCCGCACCTCATCCCCGTAGAGGTTTCCGTCAAACCCGATCAGAAAGCTCTCACAGGTGATGTCGGTGCCGTTCACCGTCGGCCGGTCGCCCAGACCGGTCGCGGCGGGATAGTATCTCCCGTTCACCGACGCGCGGGTGATGTACACCCCGCTGCGGGGCAGCAGCATCCCCGGCTGATACCGTTGGTTGATGGTGGGAAAGCCCAGCTTTGCCCCGCCGATCCGCTTGCCGTGGGCGACCGGCTCGCACAGCGCGTAGGGCGCGCCGAGCAGCGCGTTCGCCTGCTCGACCCTCCCCGCCCGCAGCAGCTCCCGGATCCGGGTCGAGGAGACCGGCCGCTCCTGCCAGAGCGCCATCTCCACCACCGTGACCGAGATGCCCCGCGCACCGCACAGCTGCTGCAGCAGCGGCACGTTGCCCGCGCCCCCCTGCCCGAAGGTGAAATTGTCCCCGCAGAAGACCGCCGCGGCGTTCATCCGCCCGATCAGGATCTCGTCGACAAACTGCTCGGGGGTCAGGTCACAGAAGCTGTCGTAATCGGGACAGTAATACCAGTCGATGCCGAGGCTGCCGATCCTCCGACGGCGCTCCGCCGGCGAGAGGATCGCATCCCCCTTGATGGGGTTCTCCCCACCGAAGACAAAGGTGAAGCCCCCGCTGTCCATCCCGCCCGCGCGGGCGGCCTGCACCGCCGCGTCCAGCACCCTGCGGTGGCCCAGATGGACCCCGTCAAAGTAGCCCAGCGCCGCGGCGAGCGGCCGATTCGGTTTTTGGATCAGATCCTGCATTCGGATTCCTCTTTCACCTGTTGATTGTTTTTTGCACGCGGGCCGCCGGGGAAAAGCGCGGCCCAAAGCACCCGCCTGCCCCGCCGATTTTAGCCGGCAGCGCCGTTTTGGCGCCGGGCCGGATTGCTCCCGCACAGGCGCCCCCCCCCGCCTGCGGGGGCAGGCACACGTCCAACCCCCCGCAGCCGGCACGGGCCGCCGCAGTAGCGGGTTCAGCCCTGCCGCTCGCAGAACAGTTTTTTGACCCGGACCACCCGGCCCTCGGCCTCGGCGAGGCCCAAGAACGCCCCCTCGGCATAGACCCGGTAAAGCCCGTCCGCAAGCCGGACATGGGTGGGCGCGCCGTGCCACAGCCGGCTCGCCAGCTCCGGCGAGGCATCCAGACGAGGCAGCGCGGCAAAGACGCTGTCCACCGGCAGCAGCAGCGCCTCGGCGCTGCCCTCTGCCGCCCGCGCGAGGATCTCCTCCATCGGGTGCGCCCCGTCGAGGGTAAAATCCCCGCTCGCGGTGCGGCGCAGCCCGCTCATCACCGCGATGGTGCCCAGCCGCTCGGCGATCTGCTCGACCAGCACCCGGATATAGGTACCCTTGGAGCAGCAGACCTCGACCTGCCACTCGTTCTCCCCGTTGCCGGGCCCGACACATTCCAGCGAATAGATCTCGATGGGGCGGGCTTTGCGCTCGACCTCGCGCCCGGCGCGGGCGGCCTTGTAGAGCGGCTGGCCGTTGACCTTGACCGCCGAATACATCGGGGGCAGCTGCTCGCCCGGGCCGACAAGGCCGGGCAGCACCGCCGCGAGCTGCTCCCTGCGCACCGTGCCCGGGCGCAGCTCGTCCGGCGCGCTCTCAAGGTCCCCGGTCGGGGTGTGCACCCCAAAGCGCAGGGTCGCAAGATAGCGCTTTGTGTGGTTCTGCGGCAGGTCGACCGCCTTGACCGCGCCGCCCACAAAGAGGGGCAGCACCCCGGTGGCCAGCGGGTCCAGCGTGCCGGAATGGCCGATCTTGCGGGTGTGCAGCGCGCCCCGCAGCTTGGCGATCACGTCAAAGCTGGTCCAGCCGGTGGGCTTGTCGACGATCAGGATGCCGTTCATATCTGCTTTTTCACCTCGGCGAGCACCGCGGCCTTGGCGTTCTCGAGGTTGCCGAAGAACTCGCACCCCGCCGCCCGGATATGGCCGCCGCCGCCCAGCGCGGCGCAGATCTTGCAGGCGTCGATGTCGCTGGAGGTGCGCACGCTGACCTTGTAGCTGCCGCTGGCGAGCTGGCGCATCGTGATGCCGACCACGACCCCCTCGATCATCCGGGGGATGCCGGTGATCCCCTCGAGGTCGCTGTTCTCCACCCCGGTGCGCTCGATCTCCTCCCGGGTGACATACATCAGCGCGCAGCGGTTGTCGAAGTGGTACTCCAGATGGGACAGCGCGATCCGCTCGATGGCCAGCCGCTGCTGGCTCTTGCTCTCGAACAGGATCTCGTTGAGCCGGACAAAGTCCGCCCCCTGCTCCATCAGCTCCGCCGCGATGCGGTGGGTGCGCGGGGTGGTGTTGTTGAACTTGAAGCAGCCGGTGTCGGTCGAGATGCCGGTGTACAGGCAGTCGGCCATCACCTGCGTCAATTCAAGCCCCATCTGCCCGATCAGCTGGTAGATGATCTCCGCCGTCGCGGCGGAGTCCTCCTCCAGCAGGGTGGCCTCGGCATAGCCGGCGTTGCTGGGGTGGTGGTCGATGCACAGGTCCACCCGCTTGAGGTAACCCGCGGCCGCCTCCCCGAACAGCTGGATGCCGGCGACGTCCACCGCGACGACAAATCCCGGCTCCCAGCTGCCGTCATACAGCGACAGCTGCATATAGTCGTACTTTTTGGCGATCTGGTCGCTGCAGAAGATCGCCACCCGCTTGCCCAGCGCCTCGAGCGCGTGCTGCAGCGCACCGGCGGAGCCCAGCGTGTCGCCGTCCGGATTTTTGTGGCAGATGAGCAGAAGGTCCTCGGCCTGCTGGAGCATCTGCAGTGCTTTGGCAAGGTCGATCCGTTCAGTCATGCTGCAACTCCCCTAAAATCTTGTTGATATGCGCCGCGTAGGCCGCGCCGTCGTCCTCGATAAAGCGGAAGGCCGGGCTCTTGCGGATGTGCATTCTCTTTGCGATCTCGCTGCGCACATGGCCCGCTGCGTGGTTGAGGGCGGCGACCGCCTTCTGGCAGGCGTCTTCCTGCTGGCCCATCACGCTGATATAGACCTTTGCCAGGTCCAGATCGGGGGTGATCTCTACCCGCATGACGGTGAGCAGCCCCCCAAGGCGCGGGTCCTTCATCCGGCTGATGATGTCGATGAGCTCCCGCTTCATATCCTCGGCGAGACGGCCCATGTTGTTGGATTGTGCCATCGTGTTTCTCCTTCTCCAAAACAGGCGGCGCCGGCCCTCGGCCGGCCCCTGCCCTGTGCCCTTTATCCTGCCGCGCTCTTAGTCGCGGTATTCCTCCAGAATATAGGCCTCGAAGATATCCCCCTCGTGGATATCGTTGTATTTTGCAAGGCCGACGCCGCACTCGTAGCCGGAGGCGACCTCCTTGACGTCGTCCTTGAACCGGCGCAGCGAGCTGATCTCGTCCTCGGTGATGACCACGCCGTCCCGCACAAGCCGGATCTTGCTGCCGCGGGTGATCTTGCCCTCCAGCACATAGCTG
>CALXBJ010000097.1 GCA_944386515.1 uncultured Pygmaiobacter sp. | reverse complement strand
CCGCTGCAGGGTTTCCTGCGGCGGTGTTTTCGTTATACAATAAAAACGGGAAATGCAGCTGCATTTCCCGTTTTTGTTTTGTGCTTTTTGCGGGCCGCCCACGCGGCGGGCGACTCCGGTCCTGTCCTTGAGGGGAAGGCGGTATTCCGGCAAAAGCGCCCTCGCTCAATCCTGCTCCTTTTCAAATTCGATCACCGTGCCGGTGGCGGCATCGATCTCGCAGGAGTATTCGATGTTGCCGACCTTCCACTCAAATTCGTAGACGGTGCGCCCGTCGTCGCGGTCGGTGTCGAGTTCCAGCGCGCGCACATCCGCCTCGGCAACCCCGGCGTGGGAGAAGGCGATCTGCTTCGCCTGCTCGGCGGTGACGGCGCTGCCGCCCTGCGCCGGCGCATAGGATTCGGCATCGTAGTCGTAGGAGAGGATCTCGCCGCCGTCGGCTGCGATTTCATAATCGTATTCGTTCGCGCCGCAGTAGAACTCCACCTCGTAGACGAGGCGGCCGTCCTCGTAGTCCCGCTCGACCTTGACAAAGGTGACCTCCGACTCGGCCAGCCCGGCATGGCTCAGCGCGACCTGTTTGGCTCCGGCCTCCCCGATGTCGCCGCCGGTGGTCTGTGCCGGCGCAGAAGCGGTGGGCGCGTAGTCCTCGACATCCCGGTCAACCGAGAGGATCTCACCGCTGACGGCGTCGATCTTATAGTCGTATTCCTCGGCGCCGCGGTAGAACTCAACATCATATTCTGCACGGCCGTCGTCATAGTCCAGACGCACTTTGAAGAAGGTGACCTCGGACTCCGAGAGGCCGGCATCGGTCAGCGCGATCTTCTTCACCTCGTCCTCGGTCAGGTATTGGCTGCCGCTGGCGGCGTTGCCGGCGATGCCGGCCGAGACATGGCCGCCCGGCGCAGCCACCGGGGAGAGCAGTTCGCTGCCAGAGGAGCCGGTCACCGAGACGGTGCCGCCGCAGCCGGCCAGAAGGGACAGCCCCAGCGCGAGGCAGGTCAGTGAGAGGATGGAGTTGCGTTTCATAATTGGCCTCCTTTATTCTGTGGTGTTTTTACCTTTCACCCGCAGTATAACCCGGCCAGATTAAAGTGAGATTAAAAAAACGGATTTGGCAAAACTTTTTTCAGGTCTGCGGCCCCTCCGCTGCCGGAAGGGAGAAATAGAAGGCGGAACCCTTGCCCGGCTCGCTCTCCAGCCATACCGACCCGCCGTGCGCCTGAGCGATCCACTTGACCATCGAGAGCCCCAGCCCCGCACCCTCGCCGCTTTTGGAGGGGTCTGCCTGCCAAAAACGGTTCCAGACCAGCGGCTGCTGCTCGGGCGGGATGCCGATGCCGTCGTCCGCGACGCAGCCCTCGATCCGGTCCCCTTCCCGCCGCAGCGTCAGGGTCAGCCGGCCGCCGGTGCGGCCGTAGCGGATGGCATTCTCGGTCAGGTTAATCAGCAGCCGCAGCAGCATTGTCTCGTCCCCCTGCAGGGTCAGGCCGGGCTGGACCTCGGCGGTCACCGCGATCCCCTTTTCCGCGGCCTGCTCCTCCGCCTGTTCCGCCGCGGCCTGCGCGAGGCCGCTCAGGTCGACCGTCTCGGTCATCAGCCGGCGGTGAGCGCTGTCGGCGCGGGTCAGGGTCAGCAGCTGGCCGATCAGTGCGGCCATTCTGGCGGCCTGCTCCGCCACCGCCTCAAGCGCCTCCCGCGCCTGCCCTGTCGTCTCGGGCCGGGCCAGCGCGTACTCGCACTGGGACAGGATCACCGCCACCGGGGTGCGCAGCTCGTGGGAGGCGTCGGAGGTAAACTGTTTTTCGTTTTCAAAGGCTGCCTCCAGACGGGCAAACATCCGGTCGAACTCGGCGGCAAGGGTGTAGATTTCGTCCTTCCCCTCCCCCAAGCCGATGCGGCGGGAGAGGTCATTGCCCGCGCTGATCTGCTGGGCGGTGCGCACGATCTGCCGCACCGGGCGCAGCGCGCTGCGGGTCAGCAGATAGCCGCTCGCGGCGGCGAGCATCAGATAGAACGGCAGCACCGCGGCGGCCAGCCGCAGCAGCCGGACGATGGTGCTGTCCACCGCGGCGGCCTCGCAGACCCCGCGCACCCAGTAGGTGTCCCAGCCCTCGATCTCGAAGTGCTGATCATATACAAACCAGCTGCCGGTCTCCCCCTCGACGGTGCGCAGCTGACGGTCGCCGAACGGGGTGGAGTTATCGAAGGTGCGGGGGACCATGCCGTACAGAGGGACGCCCGACGCGTCGTAGACCGAGAGGTAGACCCCGTCCCGGAAGGACTCGAGATCGCGGTCGATCTCCAGTGTGCCGCTTTCGGCCTCGATCTCCTTTTCGCTGTCCTCCACCATCGAGGTCAGCAGTTCGCGGCGGGCCGCAAGGCCGGACTGTGCGCCGCCGTAGAACAGCAGCCCCAGCGCGAGGCCGCCCAGCACCAGCATCAGCAGGGTGAACCAAAGGGTCACCCGCAGCTTGATTGAAATCCGTTTCATTCTTCCTCCCGCAGCACATAGCCCGCGCCCCGCACCGTGTGGATCAGCTTTTGGTCAAAGCCGGCGTCCAGCTTTTTGCGCAGATAGCGGATGTAGACGTCCACCACATTCGAGCCGCCCTCATAGTCGTAGTTCCAGATGTGCTGGCTGATCTTTTCCCGGGAGAGGACGACCCCCGCGTTGCGGATCAGATACTCGAGGATGGAAAACTCCCTGCTCGACAGGGAGATTGGCTGCCCCGCCCGGCTGACGGTGTGCTTGGAGCAGTCGACCTCAAGGTCTGCGACCCGGAACAGGTCGCTCACGCTGCCCGTGCGCCGGCGCAGCATCACCCGCAGCCGGGCCAGCAGCTCGTCGAGGGCAAACGGCTTGACCAGATAGTCGTCCGCACCGCTGTCCAGCCCGCCGACCCGGTCCTCGACGCTGTCCTTTGCGGTGAGCAGCAGTACCGGCGTTTTGTCCCCTGCTGCACGCATCCGGCGCAGAAGCTCCAGCCCGCTGATGCCCGGCAGCATGATGTCCAGCACAAGGGCATCGTATTCGGCGCCCGCCAGATAGTCCAGCGCATCGGCGCCGTCAAGGCAGCTGTCCACCGTGTAATGCGCATCGGTCAGCTGCTTGACCAGCAGCGCGTTCATCTTTGGTTCGTCCTCCACCACAAGCAGCCGCATGGCCGCACCTCCTCAAAGCCCCGCTTGCCGCCGCAGCCGCCGCGCGGGGACATTTTGTCCTTATTTTACTATTGTAATCACTTTTGGGCGGCAGGACAAGCGAGATGCGGAGAGAGGCCGACAGGGGGCGGGCGCGCAGCGGAAGGCGGCAGCCCGGCGAAAGGCGGATTTGACACCGGACTGTGGGTAGTGTACACTAAAAAAACAGAATTGGCGCGGTGCGCGCGGCAAGGCCGTCCGCCCGGCGCGGCGGCCCTTTCCGCGTTGTGGAAAGGGCGCTTTTACTGTTGCGGGAAAAGGACGGAGGCAGACGGATGGAAAAGGGGCTGGTCCACCTCTACTGCGGGGACGGAAAGGGAAAAACCACCGCGGCGATGGGGCTTGCGCTGCGTGCGCTCGGGGCTGGGCTGCGGGTGACCGTGGTGCAGTTTCTCAAGGACGGGAACAGCAGCGAGCTTGACCCGCTGCGGCGGCTCGGGGCGGCGGTGTTCTCCGGCGGCTGCGGGCCGAAATTTGTCTTTCAGATGGACGCGGAGGAACGGGCCGCGGTCCGGCTGGAGCAGGATGCGCTGCTGCGGCGGGCGCTCTGCGCGCCCTGCGACCTTTTGGTCCTCGACGAGGCCTGCGCCGCCTGTGCGCTGGGAATGGCGGACGAGGCGCTGCTGCGCTGCGCGGTGCTGGAGCGCCCCGCGGGGCGGGAGGTCGTGCTGACCGGGCGGGACCCGGCCGACTGGATGCGGCAGGCGGCGGATTATATCACCGAGATGCGGGCGGTGCGCCACCCGTTTGAGAGCGGGACACCCGCGCGGCGCGGTGTGGAATTTTGAGCGCGCAGGAAGAGAATAAATAGGAGGCGGACAGATGAGAAAAAAGGCGGGCTGCCTGTTGGCGGCGCTGCTGGCTGCGGCGCTGCTGGTCGGCTGCGGCGGGAGAGACGGCAGCGGGTCAAGCTTAGGAGAACAGGACGGCGCTTCCTCCCAGCAGGCGCAGGGGGCGCAGCAGGTCGTCTTCACCGACGCGCTGGGATACGAGGTGCGGCTGGACAGCTGGCAGAGGGTGGTCTCCCTCTACGGCAGCTTTGCCGAGGCGTGGACGCTGGCCGGCGGCAGCTTGGCCGGGGCGACCAGTGATGCGGTGGAGGAACGGGGCCTTGCGCTGGGCGAGGATGTCGCGATTGTCGGCAGCGTCAAGGTCCCGGGTTTTGAGGAGATCCTCGCCGCCGAGCCGGATTTTGTGATGCTTTCGGCGGACATCGCCGCGCAGGCGGAGCTGCACGGCGCCCTGACCGATGCGGGGGTCCCTCACGCCTATTACCGGGTGGATACCTTTGAGGATTACCGGGCGATGATGGAGCAGTTCTGCGCTATGACCGGGCGGCAGGATCTCTATGAGCAGAACGCCGCGGCGGTGGGCCGGCAGATTGAGGCGGTGCGTGCGGCGGTGGCGGGGCAGCCTCAGCCCACCGTGCTGCTGCTGCGGGCCTTTGCCACCGGGGCGAAGGCGAAGGGGGCCGACCAGCTGGCCGGCGCGATCCTCGCGGACCTCGGCGCGGAGAATCTGGTGGAGCAGCACCAGAGCCTGCTGGAGGACCTGAGCATGGAGGAGATCCTCGCCGCCGACCCGGACGTGGTCCTTGTGGTCACGATGGGCAGCGACGAGGAGCAGGCGCTGGCCTATCTCGAGGAGCATTTTGAGTCGAACCCCGCATGGGCGGGGCTTTCGGCGGTGCAAAGCGGCCGGTATCTGCTGCTGCCCAAAGAAATGTTCCACTACAAGCCGAACGCGCGCTGGGGGGAGAGCTATGCCTATCTTGCCGAGATTTTGTATCCCGACCTTGCCGGCGAAATCGGCTAAGGGCCGGGCCGCGATGCTGGCGGCGCTGTTTTTGCTGGCGGTGTTCGCGGTGCTGCTCAGCCTGCGGTTCGGCAGCCAGCCGCTGTCGACAGCCGAGCTGGTGGGGGCGCTGCGGGACGGCGACCGGCAGAGCGCGGCCTACCGCATCCTGCGTTATGTGCGGCTGCCCCGCACCGCGGCGGGATTCGCCGCCGGCGGGGCGCTGGCGCTGGCGGGAACCCTGATTCAGGCGGTGCTCAACAATGTGATGGC
>CALXBJ010000096.1 GCA_944386515.1 uncultured Pygmaiobacter sp. | reverse complement strand
CAAAACTTTACTATTGTCAAGAAAGTTGATCTTAGATAAACAGCGCCCGTTTACGGGCTGTGGGGCAAGTGATGCGAATGGCAGATTTTTCAGTGCCTCTTGAGAGGCTTGCCGGTACGATGCCCTTCTATGGCTTACTCAAGCCCCCGGCTTAGCCGGGGGTCATGACTGCACCGGGAAAAGCGGCGGGCGGCAGGGGCGCAGGGCAGGCCCCCCTGAGGCACACCCGGGAAATGGCGGCGGGTTTTGGCGCGGTAATCGGCCGGCTGTGCTGCGGGCGCAGGGCAGGCCCCCTGCGCGCTGTGCGGGGGATCCTCTGCGGCGCGGGGGAGGGGACGGAAGGGGCAAAAAGAGCGCAGCGCCCGGTCTTGGGCGCTGCGCTCTTTTTGCCGTTGTTCCCGCCGCCCTCCGCCGGCCCTGAGCCGGCGGAGGAGGGCGCCCCAAAGCGGGGACGGGCCGGGCTTACTGCCAGCCGTTGCCGCTCTCGGCGGAGTTGTTCTCGTTCCACTCAGAGCCGCTGTCCGACATCGCATACTTGCTCTGCGCGGGGTTGTCGGCGAGGGTGCAGTCGTTGAGGGTGACCTCACAGTCGCCGTCCCACATCTGGAAGACGGGCTTCTCGGTGGTCTTGTAGCAGTTGCCTCTGAAGGTGCAGTCGTTGAAGACGCCGCGGCTCGAGAAGAAGATCGCGCCGTGCTCGCTGCAGTCCCGGATGGTACTCTGCTCGACGGTGAAGTCGGAGTGGTCGGCGCTGATGCCCTGCAGCCCGCAGCCGAAGATGTCGCAGCCGACGATCTTGACATCGCTGCTCGACAGCAGCTCGACCACGCCGGTGGAGCAGCCCATCATCGGCTCGAGGTCATGCCCCATCACGAGGCCGTAGACCAAAAAGTTGTCGCAGTCGTACAGCGAGAGGATGGTCTCGGTGCCGTAGGCCGAGATGAGCCGGGTCTTGCCGGTGCCGATGATCGAGACGTTGTCCGCGCTCATGAACATCAGGCCGGCGACATTGTAATCCCCGTCGCCCAGATGCAGCTCCAGATTGCTCAGCCCGCTGGTGTAGGAAAGCTCCACCAGCTCCTCGCCGCTGGAGATCTCGCGCACCTCCCGCTGGATGCCGTCATCCGGCACAGCGGGCAGCCCGCCGTTTTGCAGCTGCTCCAGCCGGTCGGCAAGGCCCTCATCGCCGGTCTGGGCAACGCCCTCCTCCAGCACCTCCTGCGCCTTGTCGGTCTGGCCCAGCTGCTCGTAGACGTCCGCCAGCTTGTCATAGTGGTCGGGGTTGGTCGGGTCCTTTTCAATCAGGTCCTCAAGAATGTCGGCGGCCTCCTCCAGCTTGCCCTGGTCGATCAGCACGCCGGCCAGCTTGCCGCCGGTCTCGGTGTTGCCCGAATCAAGCTCCCACGCGGTCTGGTAGTCCTGCTCGGCGCTTGCCAGATCGCCCAGCTGGCAGTAGGCATCGCCCCGTCCCACATAGGCCTCGGGCCGCTTGGGGTCGATCTCGATTGCCGCGGTGAACGCGAGGATGGCCTCCTCATACTCCCCCTCGGTCAGATAGCGCACGCCGAGGTCATACTGCTTTTGCCAGTCGTCGTCCTTGGACGAGCAGCCCACCAGCCCGAACGCCACGACCAGCGTCAGCAGCAGTGCAATCCATCGTTTCATCTGTCTAAAAACCTTCTTCCTCTTTTTTCCTTTTTTGCAGGGACCGCGAAGGATCCCGCTCTTTTTTCATTCTATCACAAGCCGCCGGCGGGGAAAAGGAGATTTTGCACCGCCGCGCAGCCCCCCTGTTGAAAAGATGGGGACAGCCGCAGAACCTGCCGCCCCTGCCGCAGCATGGCACGCCGCGTCTTTTTTTGCACCGCCGCGCCCCGCTGCCGGACGGCGCCCCTGCCGCGGGGCTATTCCCCCGGCGCGGCGCGGTACTCCACCAGCAGCGCGGTGATGTTGTCCCGCCCGCCCTGCGCCATCGCCGCCTGATACAGCGCGTCCGCCCGCGCGCCAAGGCTGTCGCCCCGCAGCAGGATCCCGGCGAGGGCCGCGTCCTCCAGCGGGCCGGTCAGCCCGTCGCTGCAGAGCAAAAACAGGTCCCTCTCCTCAAGCGGGAAGGGGCCGGTGTCCTCCGGTTCGATCAGCAGCTCCTCGGGAAAGATGCCAAGGTGCTGGGTCAGCCGGCTGCGGCCGGGGTGGGCTGCCGCCTGCGCGGGGGAGAGCAGCCCCATCTCGACCAGCTGCCGGGCCTGCGTGTGGTCGCGGCCGAGCTGCCGCAGCTGCCCGCCGCGCAGCAGATAGACCCGGCTGTCCCCGAGGTTCAGCGCGCCGGCGCGCCCCCCACAGGCCCAAAGGCCGGCAAAGGTGCTGCCGATGCGGGCCGCGCGGGCGCGCATCAGCCGGCACAGGGTGTCGTTGATCCCCCGCAGCAGCGCGGTCCCGCTGCGGGAAAAATCCTCGGGGCCGACCGGCGCCAGCGCGCGGACCGCCTCCAGCGCGGCCTGCGCGCCGAACTGCTCGCCCCCCATCCCGTCACAGACGGCAAACAGCCCCTGCGGCGCTGCGCCCGAGAGCGAAAACAGCGCGGGGGAGGCGGCGTCCTCCCGCCAGCGGCCGCCGGCGAGCAGGTTGTCCTGATTCTCCCGCCGCACGGCGCCCCGCCCGCATCGTCCTTCCCAGATCAGCATGATATTCCCTCCCTGCCCATCACAGCCAGCCGCCCTGCTGCAGGCTGGCGATCAGGTTTTGCAGCTGCAGGTAATAGGTCTGGTCGTCGTCGCTGCGCAGCAGCCCGCCGGCAGCCTCGTAGGCAGCTACTGCGGCGGTGTAATCCCGCTGCTCCTGCGGCTTTTGGTTCTCGATGGTGATGAGCAGCATCCCCTCGAGCGCATAGGGCAGATAGTCCTGCGGGAAGGCGGCCTTGTAGTCCGCCAGCGCCGCGGCGGCGCCCTCGTAATCCCCCAGCGCATACCGGATCGAGTAGAGGTTGGCGTAGAGGTAGTCCCGCCCGGCCCCCAGCTCCAGCACCTTTTCAAAACAGTCGGCGGCCTGCTCGAGGTGGCCCTGCGCCCCCTCGTCGGCGGCCTGCGCGGCGTCATAGTGCGCCTGCCCCAGCAGCTCCCAGAGGGTGGGGTCGTACTGCAGCCCAAAGCGGGAGATCCCGTCGGTCAGCAGCGAGACCGCCTTTTCGGCGGGCGCGTCGATGGGGGAGAGCCCCTGCTGCGCCAGCGCGGCGCAGTCGCGGTAAAGCTCGCCGAGGCTGCGCAGCGCCCGCCGCTGCAGCGCGGTGTCCTGCGATGCGTCCAGCACCGCGGCAAAGCCGCTCTCAGCCGCGGCATAGTCCTCGCGGGCATAGTCGACCTCCGCCTGCACATAGGCGGTGACAAGGTCCTCCGCGCCGGCATCGATCATCTGCTGCAGCACCTCGGCCGCCGCGTCAAAGTCCCCAAGACGCCCCAGCGCGACCGCGTAGTCCCGCTGGGCGTCGACGGTGATCTCCCCGCCCGCGGTGCTCAGCCGGCAGAAGGAGGCCGCCGCGGCGTAGTCCCCCTGCTCAAAGTAGGCCGCGCCGAGGATCTCGGCCAGCCGGCTCTGGACGGCGGTGTCGTACGCCTTGCCGAGGGCGAGGTCCTCCTCGATGTAGCGGATGCAGTCCTCGTACTGCCCGCCGCAGTAGAGCGCGTAGGCGCGCAGCACCAGCGGCTCGGTGTTGTCGGGGGCGAGGGCGCCGGCCTCTTCAAACAGGGTGAGGGCGGCGCCGGGGTCGCTCTCACAGACGGCGAGGCCCTGCTCGATCAGCGCGGCATAGTCGCTCTCGTTCTGCGCGCGGCGCTGCAGCATCCACCAGCCGCCGCCGGCGCCCGCGAGCAGCAGCAGGGCCAGCGCCGCCGCGATCAGCCGGGTGCGGGGCGCGCGGCCCCCCTTTGCCGGCGCGGCGGCCGGTGCGGCCGGTGCCTTTTTGCGGGCGGCGGCCGGCGGCGCGCCGAAGATGCTCTCGGTGCGGGAGGTCGCGTCCGCAGCGCCGTCAAACCCGCCGAAGACCGATTCGGTGCGGGAGGCATCCTCCCCCGCAGCGCCGTCAAACCCGCCGAAGATCGACGCGGTGCGGGAGGACTCAAACCCGTCGGCTGTGCCGGATGCCGCGGGCTGGGCCGAGGGCGATGGGGTGGCAGAGGCGTACTGGTTCTCTGCCAGCGCCAGCGTGTCCCCGTCGGGGTAGATCAGCTCGGCGTCCGACGCGTCGTAGAGGATGGCCTCCAGCTCCTCCCGCATCTGGGCGGGGCTGGAATAGCGGTCCTTCGGGTCAAAGGCGCAGGCCTTGCGCACGATCTCGCCCAGCCGCCCCTGCCCGTAGAAGGGCGGGGGCAGCTCCTCGCCTCCCATCCGCTTTGCCAGCGCCAGCTCCCTGCTGCGGAAGGTGATCGGCTCGGGCGGCGGGGGCAGGAAGGGCACCCGGTTGCGGTTGAGCAGCCGGTAGAGCACGATGCCCAGCGAGTAGATGTCCACCCCAAAGCCGTATTCCCCGCCGCGGTAGACCTCCGGCGCCATATAGTTGTAGGTGCCCTTTTTGGACAGGCCGGACATGGTGCGGTCGATGGTCCGCGCGATGCCGAAATCCCCCAGCTTGAAGTCGCCGTTGTCCGAGACGAAGATGTTCTCCGGCTTGATGTCCCGGTGGATGACGTTGTACTTTTGGCACAGCTCGAGCGCGCGGCACAGGTCAATGCCCAGACGGATGATGTCCCGCCGGGCAAAGGGGTGGGCGTAGGCGTAGGGCAGCAGCGGGTTGAGCAGCTCCATCCGGATGAAGATGTCCCAGCCGATCCCCTCCTTGTGGGGGACCACGGCGTGGTCCTCGTAGCCGACCACGTTGGCGGTGCCCTTGAGCTTTGCCATGATGGCAGATTCCCGGACGATGTCCTCCACCACCCCGTAAAAGTACCGCTGCGCGGCGGCGGCGTCCATCCCCTCG
>CALXBJ010000095.1 GCA_944386515.1 uncultured Pygmaiobacter sp. | reverse complement strand
AAATAGGTCTGTTTTTTTTTTTTTTTTTTCCATTTATTATAATAAAGGTAATATAAAAGGGAGAACTCCCAAAAGAGGTTCTCCCCTGAATAGACGATTCCGTCAACCCAGACAGATTCCCATGCTGCGGGCCAGCTCGACCATCGCGCAGTCGGGCGGCACCAATTTGCTCTTGCCGGCGATCTCGGGCAGCGGGTTATCGGTCACGACTCCATTGACCATCGCGACTGCGACCCCGTACTTCTCCTTCGCGACCAGACGGGCGGCATACGCGCCGAACTGGGTCGCCAGCACCCGGTCGTAGGCCGATGGGGTGCCGCCGCGCTGCATATGGCCCGGCACACAGACCCGCGTCTCAAAGCCGGTGACCCGCTCGATCTCCTCCGCAATCCGGTTGGTTGCGGTCTTGACGCCGGCCGCCGCGCGGGCCGCAGCCCGCTCCTTCTTCTTCATCTTGGCTTCCTGCTTGTCATAGGCGCCCTCGGCCACCGCGAGGATCGAGAAGGTACGGCCCTTGGCGTTGCGCTTTTCGATGGCGCGGATGACATTGTCCATATCATAGGGCAGCTCCGGGATCAGGATGATGTCCGCGCCGCCGGCGATGCCGCTGTACAGGGTCAGCCAGCCCGCCTTATTGCCCATCAGCTCAATGACCATGACCCGGCGGTGGCTGGAGGCAGTGGTGTGGATCCGGTCGATTACCTCGGTGGCAATGTCCACCGCAGTGTGGAACCCGAAGGTCACATCGGTGCCCCAGATGTCGTTGTCGATGGTCTTGGGCAGGCCGATGATGTTCAGCCCCTCCTGCGAGAGCAGGTTTGCAGTCTTATGGGTGCCGTTGCCGCCCAGACAGAGCAGGCAGTCGAGCTTTGCCTTTTTATAGGTCTTCTTCATCTCGGCGACCTTGTCCACCTTGTCCTCCTCGATGACCTGCATCATTTTGAAGGGGGTCCGCTTGGTACCGAGGATGGTTCCGCCCTGCGTCAGAATGCCGGAAAAATCGCTCTGCTTCATCTCGTGCCAGTCGCCGGTGATCAGACCGGAATAGCCATCCCGGATGCCGACGATCTCCACATCGGCGCCAAATTCCTCATACAGAGCCTTTGCCGCGCCGCGGATGGTCGCGTTCAAGCCGGGGCAATCACCGCCGGAAGTCAGGATTCCTACGCGCTTTGTCATGTTTCTCCCTCCTGCGCACCCATGCGCCGGGCAGCCGGGGCAGCCGGGCACAAGCACTTATTTCTTAATTTAAAGAGTATTCTTTCCCGGGCAGTTTGTCAATATCATCCGCCTGCATTGTCTTTCTGACCAGACAGAGAAAAATTTTTTCATTTTTTTCCTTTTTAGAGTGTTGACAAAGTCGATTTTGCACGATATAATAATCAAGCACGTTGTGGAATTGTGTAAAGGTAGCACGGCAGACTCTGACTCTGTTTGTGAGGGTTCGAATCCTTCTTCCGCAACCATTCAACGGCAGCAGTCGACTCTCTGCTGCCGTTTGATTTCGGGGTATAGCGCAGCTGGTAGCGCGCTTGGTTCGGGACCAAGAGGCCGGGAGTTCAAGTCTCCCTACTCCGACCAAATCGCTGCGGACGATTTGTCGTCCGCAGCGATTTTTTTGTAAGCAGCGCAAAGGCCGCGGACGGGTTCCCGTCTGCGGCCTTTGTCTTCTGTCCGCTATTCTTCACCGGCGCCATCCGCCCGCGCGGGCAAAGCCCCCGTTCCTCATTCCGCCGCCCGGCAGAGCACCTTCGCGGCGACGGTGGCAATCTCCTCCTCCCGCGGCGGCTGGGTGCCCTCCCGCAGCACCTTTGCGGTGGCCGCCGCGACCGCCCGCGCCGCGAGCCGGCGCAGCTCCTCTCCCGCCGGCGGCGCAGCGTGCGCCGGGCGGGCGGCGAGATATTCCGCCAGCACGGCGGTCATCGTGTCCCCTGCGCCCACCGTGCTGCGCGCTTCCACCTCGGGCGGCGCCGCCTCTACCGCCTCGGTCCCGGTGACGAAAAACGCCCCTTTTGCCCCGAGGCTGATTGCCGCAAGCCGAACCCCCGCGCAGAGCAGCTGCCGCCGCGCCGCACCGATCAGCGCTTTTGGGCCGGCAAGCGGCATACCGCAGAGCACCTCCAGTTCCTCTTTATTCGGCTTTACCGCATCCGGACCGCCCACGAGGCCGCGCCGCAGCCCCTCGCCGGAGGCATCCAGCACCACCTGTCCCCCCGACCGTCGGCAGAGTGCCGCCGCCCGCGCGTACCAATCGACGGGGACGCCGGGCGGCAGGCTGCCCGCGAGGACCACCACCCCGCCGGACAGCTCCGCCAGCTGCTGCTCCAGCGCGTTGAGTGCGGCCGCATCCGCCTGCGGGCCGGGTTCATTGAACTCGGTCGTCACCCCTGCCTGCCGGTCCACCACCTTCAGGTTGGTACGGCAGCTGCCGCCAAGGCGGATAAAATCGCAGCAGATCCCCTCCTCCTGCAGCCGGGCAAGCAGCTGGTCCCCCGCGCCGGAGCCGAGCAAGCCCAGCGCCATGGTTTTGTGTCCAAATGCGTGGAGCACCCGGCTGACATTGATCCCCTTGCCGCCGGCGTCCCCCCGCGGTTCGCGCAGCAGATTGGTCCCGCCGGGCACCAGCCGGCAGACCTCTGCCGTGCGGTCCCATGCGGGGTTCAGGGTAACGGTATAAACGGTTTTCATCGCCATCTTTTCTCCTTGCTGGATTCTCTCCTTCAAAAAAATCCGCCCGCCCTGCCGCGGGCGCCGGCCTTTTTCTCATTTTATTGCTTTTTCCGCTTTCCTTCAAGGCGGGGCCGGCGCCTGCCGGGGATGCGGGGGGGGGTTGCATTTACCGGTATAAACCTTTAAAATAGGAAAGCGGCTGATCCCTTGTGAAAAGCCCATGAAAACTGAAACAGAGGACGGTGCACGAATATGGCTGAATTTAAATATGAGATCGTCGAGCGAATCGCGGTGCTCTCCCAGAGCCCGAACGGCTGGGAGCGGCAGCTGAACCTCATTAGCTGGAACGACCGGGAGCCGAAGTACGATATCCGCGACTGGGCGCCGGACGGCGCAAAGATGGGCAAGGGCATCTCCCTGTCCCACGACGAACTGGCGATCCTCAAGGGGATCCTCAACGAGATGGAAATCTGAGTATGGATTATAAAGAGGAATTTATCCGCATCTTTCAGGAACATATCCATCGGGAGGGCGCGGCTGCGCTGCTCAGCTGGATGCAGACGACCGACTTTTTCACCGCGCCCGCAAGCACGCGGTTCCACGGCGCCTGTGAGGGCGGTCTGGTCATGCACAGCGTCAATGTCTACCATGTGCTGCGCGACCGTTTTTTCACCGAGGGGGAAAATCCGGAGAGCTATGCCATCTGCGGCCTGCTGCACGACCTGTGTAAGGCCAATTTTTACAAGCCGGGCTTCCGGAATGTAAAAAATGAGGAGACCGGCGTCTGGGAGCGGGTACCCAGCTATTCGGTGGCGGACGCCTTCCCCTACGGGCACGGGGAGAAGAGCGTCTATCTGATCGAGCGGTTTGTTCGGCTCAAGCCCGCCGAGGCCGTTGCCATCCGCTGGCACATGGGCGGGTTTGACGACTCGGCCCGGGGCGGCAGCTTCGCGATCAGCGAGGCCTACCGCGCCTATCCGCTCGCCGTTAAACTGCATCTCGCGGATCTCGAGGCCACCTATCTGGTGGAGCGCGGGACCAGCGCTGTCAATCGGAAGTAAACGCTTCCGATTTTTTTCTTTCCCGCTTTTTTGCCGCGCCTCAATCGAGAAGGGAGGAATACAATGCCGATGTACGCCACAAAACCGTCCCCGCAGGCGGGATGGCCGCAGCCGCTCTCCGACCGGCGGCAGCGCCGCCGTCTGCTGGCAGTCCTACTTCTTGCGGCGGCGGTCCGTTTCCTGCCCGCCGTGCTCTATTTTAATTACTTTGACCTTGGGCCGTACAATATCCCCTGGTCCATCTATGGTGCGCAGGATCGGTTTGGCCTTTACAGCAATCCCGCCATGGCGGAGTTCGGGCTGGATTATCCGCCCATCTTCCCCTTTTTGCTCAGCCTTGTCGGCACCCCGGTGCTCTGGGCACACGAGAGCGGCTGCTGGCCGGTGGAGATGTTCTGCATCAAGCTGTTCCCCGTGCTTGCGGACCTCGCGCTGACCGCGCTGATCTGGCTGGTCGCCGCCGACCATCGGGTCGAGGAGCCTTGGCAGCCCGCGCTTTTCTGGGCGCTGAACCCGTCGATGATCCTGAACTGCGCGTTTTGGGGGCAGGCGGACAGCTTTCTGCTCTTCTTTCTTCTGGCGATGCTCTGGGCGCTGGAGCGCGGCAAACCGGTGGCCGCATCCCTGATTTTTGCCCTCGGCTGCCTGACCAAGCTGCAGATGTGCTATTTTGCCCCGATCCTTCTGCTGGGGTTTCTCCTGCTTGGGCTGCGCCCGCTGCGCTGGCTTGCCGCGCTCGCCGCGGGCGGGGCGCTGGGCTTTTTGGGCTGGCTGCCCTTCATGTCCCGCGGCGAGTGGCTGGCGCTGCCGCTGCGGATCTATCTTGGCGGCTACGGCAAATACAGCGTCGTCAACGCAAAAGCCGCCAACCTGTACGCTTTCGGCAATCACTACCTGCAGCCGGACAGTGATATCTGGTTTTGGGGGATCTCCTTTTCTACCATCACCATGGCGGTCACTGCCGCCGCACTGCTCTGGCTGGTCTGGTGCGCCGTCCGGTCCGTGCGGCGCAGGCCGGTGCCGCAGCTGTGCCTGATCGCACTGGTCTATCTCGAGATCCTGTTCCTCTTCACCACCCGCCAGCATGAGCGGTACCAGCTGCCGGCGCTGATTCTGTCCCTGCTGTGGTGGTTTGTCTGCCGAGAAAAAGCGGCCGCGCGCTTTTTGCTGTTCTTCACGCTGGTCACGCTGGTCAATCAGGCCTATGTCATCTTTGCCGACAACCACCCCGCGCTGGCCGATTTCCTCAGCGCGCTGGAAGCGCCCACCGCGCTGGTCAATCTGCTGGGGTTCGCCCTTCTGTGCGCCGTCGCGGCCCGTTCGTTTCGGCGGGGCGGCATCCCATCTTCCCGTGAAAGGAGCGCCGCACAATGAATACAGGCTCCTCATGCGCTTCGCGTTTTTCCCGTTTTTTGCTGCGCGCCTTCACCGGCGTTTTCTGCCTGCTGTTTGCGGCGATCTCCGCAGCCGTACTGTTTGCCACCGAGCGCTATCCGGAGGAGTACAGCTATACGCTGCAGCCCTCCCGGATGCTGCTCTTCGCGCTGCTGTGGGCCGCGGTATTTGCCGCCGTCTTTTGGCTTTGCCGCCGTTTTGAAAAGCTGATTCTTCGCCGTGAGCGCTGGTTTGCCGCCGCAATGCTGCTCGGCCTGACCGCCGGCAGCCTGCTGGCCGGCTGGCTGCTGCAGACAGACACCCTCAATGACGTGCGGGCCGTCTTTCTGTCCGCGCAGGGGCTCGCGCAGGAGGGCTGCCTCCCGCAGGAGTTTTTGGGTTATTATTACATCCGGCCCAACAATCTCTCCTCCGCGCTTTTCCTCTCGGTCTGGCTGCGGGCCGCCCGGATTTTCGGCTGTGCCGACCCCGGCCTTGCCGCGCTTTTGCTCAACGCGCTGCTGCTCTGCATCGGGGCTGCCCTTGTGCGGCTGCTTGTGCGGGAGATTGCCGGCCCCATCGCCGGGCTGCAGGCCCTTTTTGCGCTGCTCACCTGCATCCCCCTCTATGCCTACGCCGCCATCTATTACAGCGACCTGTATGCGCTGCCCTTTGTTGCCGGCTCCCTTCTGCTTTACTGCCGCGCCTGCCGCGCGCAGGGCAAACGCCGTCTGCTGCTTTTGGGCGGCTGCGGCCTTCTGCTGGGGATCGGCGTCTGGATCAAGGTATCGGTCGGCATCGCCGGCATTGCCATGCTGGTCCACACCCTCTTTCAGCGCCGCCTGCGCGCAGCAGCCCGTTTTCTTGCTTTGGTCGCCCTTCCCCTCGCCCTGTTCCTTGCGGCCGGCAACCTTTTGAATGCGCGGCTGCTGCCCGACGCTGCGCTGCGGCAGGACCTGCCTTTGCCCTATAACCACTGGATCATGATGGGGCTGGAGGGGGACGGAAGATGGAACAACGCCGACGAGGTATTCAGCGCCAGCTTTGGGGATCAGGCCCTCGCCGCCGCTGCGGACTGGGAGGTCATCCGGCAGCGGGTCGCGGATTATGGGGTGCTTGGGATGCTGCGGCTGTGGGCCCGCAAAACCATGTACAGCTTTGGGGACGGCACCTACAATGTCGCCTCTATGCTGGATGACAACCCGCTGCGCCCAAACTTCCTGCACGGCATCGTCCTGTACGATTCCCCGCATTTTCTCTCCTTCTTCTACCTGTGCACCTCATGCTATTGCCTGCTCCTTGCCGCCGCGGCGCTGCGGGCGGGGTATGACTTTATCCGCGGCAAAACCGCACCCGACCTCGTCTTTCTGCTGCGGCTGACCCTGTTCGGGTTCTGGCTTTTTATGATGCTGTGGGAGTCCAATTCCCGCTATCTCGTGCACTACCTTCCGGTCCTTTACAGCTGCGCCTTCCTCGGCGGAACCGGCGCAGGGCATCCGGCCGAATCCCCCGCCGCCGCCCCGCCCGCAGCATGAGCGAAGGCCGCCGGTTATCCCCGCAAAAAAAGCATCCTTTGAGAGATTCTCAAGGATGCTTTTCTGTTTTTATGGTTTTAAGCTTATCCTCGCCCGCAGATTACAGCCCCAGACCGGCAAGCAGCTTTGCCTTGGGCATAAATCCCACGCTGCGCCGCTCCTCCTTGCCGCCGCGGAAGAGCACCACCGTCGGGATGCTCATCACGCCGTAGCGGACCGCCAGCTCCTGCTGCTCATCGACGTTGATCTTGCCCACAACCGCGCTGCCCGCCAGCTCGTCGGACAGCTGGTCGATAACCGGCCCCATCATCTTGCAGGGTCCGCACCAGGTCGCCCAAAAATCCACGATAACCGGCTTGTCGCTGTTCAGAACAATCTGCTCAAAATTTTCTTTCGTGATCTCGATTGCCATATTTTTTGCCTCCTTTGGATTTTTCTTCTTTTGGGGGGATTTTTAATTTTTCTATATTATACCAGTTTGGTATAGTTTTTGCAAGTCCCTTTTTATCTTTTCTTCCCGTGGGCAAAATATCCCCCGCAGCCCCGCGCATCCTCCGGTTTTGGCCCTCCAAAAAATGTGGTGCCGGCACAAAAAAAGGATCGCCGGCCCGCCAAACGGCGGTGCGGCGACCCTCTGATTTTTCTCAACTGAGCAGCTTTGTCAGCTTCTCCAGCACCAAATCCGACAGGGTGTGTCCCCGTGCCTCTTCGGGGCGCGGGGGGCGGGGATGCGGTTTTTCCCGCGGCGGCAGGGGCTCCTTCTTTGGCTCCCCCTCCTGTGCAAGGCTGATCCGGCCCGCTCTGCGGCCGACCTCCTCCCCCTTGACAAGGGTTTCCTCCGCCGCCTTTTGGATGCGGTCCGCCGCCGCCTTCAGGGAGGCATAGGCCTCATCCATCTGCTTTTCGACCGCCGCAAGCTGTTCCTGCAGCTGCCGGATGCTGCGGTTCATCTCCTCTGCCCCCGCCTGCGCGGCGCGCTGGCAGTCCTCCGCGGCCTGCTGCGCATCCTCCTGCAGGTGTACCGCCGCCCGGTTGGCGTCGATGAGGATCTTATCCGCATCGCGGCGGGCATCCGCGGTGGTGCGGGCCGCCTGCTGCTGCGCCTGCTGCAGCACCCGGTCCGCCTCCTGACGCGCCTGCGCGGCCTGCTGCTCAATCTCCTGCTCGCGCGCCTGCCAGCGGCCCAGCATCTCCTCCAATTCGCTGATGCGGCTGTTCAGCCCTTCCTTTTCCGCGCCGAGGTCTTGCAGTTCCTGCGCCTGACGGAGCGCGTTCTCCCGCTCTGCCAGCAGCTCCTCCTCCCGCTGATGCAGCTCCTCCAGCTGCCCGCGCAGCTGCTTTGCCTCCTCCTGCAGCGCCGTCTGTTCCTTGCGAAGCGCATAGTTGTTCTTCTCCGCGTCAAACAGCTTGGCGCGGAAATTCTCGCTCTCCTTCTTCGCCGCGCTGGCTTCCTGCTCCAGCCTCTGGCTGGTCTGGGTCTGCTCGGTCAGCTTCGCGTCGACCGCCCGCGCATATTCCAGCACCCGGTGCTTTTCCTCCTGTGCATCGCTCATCTGGGATTCCAGCTCAGAGATTCTCTCATCAAGCTCCTGCCGGCGGGCGGCATTCGCCTTCATCATCGCATCAATTGCCGCCAGCACATCCTTTTTGCGGAACCCCAGCAGCGCCGTGGGCAGCGGATGACCCTGCGCGGGGTCCTCCGGCACCGGCAGCTTTTTATTCTCTTCCATTGCGCTCGCTCCCCTCCCCCATCAGCGGGATTCTGTCCTTTATCGATATGGCGCGATTGCCGCAGGGGCAGGCCCTGCGCGCCGCCTTTCTCCTCCCCCCCCGAGGGGCAGACAAAAAGGACGTCCAAAACAGGCGGCATCAAAAAAACCGCCCGGTGATTGCTCTGCGGTTATTATACCATCTGAAAGCGTCGAACAAAAGGGCTTTCGCAAAAAAGCTGCCCTGCCCTTTTTCAGCCAAAACAAAAACTGCGGGCGCACAGCGCCCGCAGCCTTGATCTCATTGCTTGCCGTGGTTGTTCAGCAGGCTGAGCACATCGTCATAATAGCTGCCGTCATCCGACTCGCCCTCTGCCGAGCTGCTGAAGGTGACCCCGCCGGAGAGCTTTTGCCCAAACAGCCGGCCAAACGGGTCGCTGCCCTGAAATCCGGTGTCGCTGCCCGAAGCGCCCTGCTCGTCCGTCTGCGCATCCTTCGCAACAGCCTGTCCCTCAAAGCCGGTCGCAATCACGGTAATCCGCATCTCGTCCGCCATCGTCTCATCAAAGGCGGCGCCCCAGATGATGTTGGCGTCGGGATGTGCCGAGGAGGTGATCCGCGCCGCGGCGGTCTCGACCTCCTCCAGCCCGATATCCGGAGAGGAGGTGATGTTGATGATGACGCCGCGCGCGCCCGAGATGCTGGTCTCCAGCAGCGGCGAGGAGATCGCGGCCTCCGCCGCCTCCTCCGCCTTGTTCGAGCCGCTGGCGGAACCGACGCCCATGTGGGCCTGCCCGGCATCCTTCATGACGCTGCGGACGTCCGCGAAATCGAGGTTGATGAAGGCGGGGACATTGATCAGCGCCGAGATGCTCTCAACGCCCTGACGCAGCACATTGTCGGCCGCCTCAAACGCATTGAGCAGGGTGATCTTTTCCTGACTGATCATCTTCAGCCGCTCATTGGGGATCACAATCAGGCTGTCCACCTGTTCCCGCAGATTGGCAATGCCCTCCTCGGCGAGGACCATCTTCCGCTTGCCCTCAAACGCAAAGGGCTTGGTGACGATGCCGACGGTCAGGATCCCCATCTCCTTGGCGATCGAGGCCACGACCGGCGCGGCGCCGGTGCCGGTGCCGCCGCCCATGCCCGCGGTGATGAAGATCATCTGCGCGCCCTTGAGCGCCGCCGCGATCTCGTCCCGGGTCTCCTCCGCGCTGCGCTTGCCGATCTCGGGGTCGGCGCCCGCACCGCGGCCGCGGGTCAGCTTTGCACCCAGCTGCACCTTCATGGTGGCCTGAGACTTTGACAGCACCTGCAGATCGGTGTTCATAGAGATAAACTCGACGCCCTTGAGACCGGCCTCAACCATCCGGTTGACCGCGTTCCCGCCGCCGCCGCCGACGCCAATGACCTTGATGTTGGTGACGTTTTCCGTCTCATTGTCGAGAATGAAAGCCATTTCAAATTCCCCCTACAACAGCTGTTTGTCAGGCGGATTGTCCCACCCTGCATTTTCTTGCTGATTTATTTTGAGCGCTATGTGCTGCGATGTAGATCATCCATCCCGGCGCGCCGGTAAAAGGCGCCGCCGTTCTATTGGTCTGCATAATTCGTCTATTGTATTTAAGAGTAGCAGATTTCCGAAAACAATTCAATAGTTTTTGCAGTAATGTACAAATTTCGATGTGTAGGGGTACAATACATATTGGACAGTTGAATAAAAAAGGATGAAGGATACAGCCTTATCGGTTAAAGTTGAGTTGCGACACTTAACTTAACAAAAGGAGGGCCATATCCTTCATGAGCACGAG
>CALXBJ010000094.1 GCA_944386515.1 uncultured Pygmaiobacter sp. | reverse complement strand
GCAGCAGGGCGCTGACATACAGCCAGCGATGCTCTTCTGATGGAAGGACCGACCAGCTGCGCACCCCCTCGGTCTCGGTCTGGGGCAGCGTCCCCGTGTCCGGCTGGGGAAGCCGGTCGGCGAGCACCGTTTCCGCCCGTGTAATCCGCAGACCGGTCTCCTCATCTGCATAGTTTTCTACATAATCCTCGGTCAGCGCGGACATCGCACCGGGCTTGCGCGCCTCGACCGCGGCCATATCCTGTGCCAGTGTCTGGGCGATAAAGTGCTGGCGGGTGAGCAGTCGTTCCCGCTCCGCCTCAAAGCTGCGCTGCTGTCCCACCGACGCCACCGCAAAGACACCGATGTTGAAACAGAGTAAAAACAGCGCCAGCGTGTACAGATAGATCTTCTGCCAAAAGGAGATTCGCGCGCCGATATCGCGCAGCTTTTGACAGAGTGCCGCGGCGCCGGTCCGCTTTTTCCCCTCCTGACGCATCCCTGTCGCCCCTTTCATTTCGTGCTCAGCCGGTACCCCAGCTTGTAGACTGTCTGCAGCCGCTGCTCGAGGTCCAGTTTTTTGCGCAGCCGCTGGACATGGACATCCACCGTCCGGCTGTCTCCGTCATAGTCATATCCCCATGCAAGCTCGATCAGCTTGTCCCGGCTCAGCGCGAGGTTGCGGTTGCGCACCAGCACCTCAAGCAGCGCGTATTCCTGTGGTTTTAAAGAGACCTCCTCCCCGTCCAGCGTTACCCGGCGCTGGGACAGGTCGATCCTGCAGCGGTCCAGCGTCAGGACGCCCTCCCCCGCGCCGGTGCGCCGCAGTACCGCCTGTACCCTCGCCAACAGCTCGAGGATCTCAAACGGTTTGACGATATAGTCGTCCGCCCCAAGCCCCAATCCCTCCAGACGGCTGGAAAGGGCGCTTTTTGCGGTGACGAAGATGACCGGCAGCTGTTCGGGCAGCTGCCGCTTGAGCGCAAAGCCGTCAAGCCCGGGCAGCATCACATCCAGCAGCGCGAGGTCAAACTGCTTTTGCCCGCTCAACAAAAGCGCCTTTGGCCCGTCCTCCGCTGTTTCACACTGGTGCCCCACAAGGACCAGATTCCGGGCAATCAGCTCCCGAATCGGCTGTTCATCCTCCGCGACCAAAATCCGTGCCATCCTTCATTCCTCCCATCGGCCGCACACCGGGCGGCCAAACCGCTTTTTTCACACACATTGTACCGCATATTCCCAATTTAAGATACCGCCCAAAAGTTTCCGACCTGTTGCCGCTGGGGCAAAAAATTCCGGCCGGAATCCACGGATCCCGGCCGGAGCTGTTCTTTTGAAAAATGCCTCACAATAGGGGCAAACGGTCTGTGCGAACGGGCGGATCAAGCCAGATCCCGGATCGCGCCGACCGGGCAGTTCTTAACGCACTCGCCGCAGCCGGTGCACTTGTCCGGGTCGATGCGGGCGAGGTTGTTCTCAACGGTGACCGCACCGCTGGGGCAGACCTTGACGCACTTCATGCAGCCGATGCAGCCGACGGTGCAGGCCTTGCGGGTCGCGGCGCCCTTCTCCTTGTTGGAGCAGAGCACCGCCGGCGCGGCGCAGACCGGGCGGATCGCAATGACCCCCTTGGGGCAGGCCTTGGCGCATTCGCCGCAGCCGGTGCACTTGTCCGGATCCACCACCGAGACGCCGTCCACAACATGGATCGCGTCGAATTTGCAGGCCTTGACACAGTCGCCGTAGCCCATGCAGCCGAAGGAGCAGGCCGACGGCCCGCCGTACAGGGTGACGGCGGCGCAGGTCTTGAGGCCCTGATACTCATACTTGGTCTTGACCTTGTCGCAGCTGCCCTGACACTGGACCACCGCCCGCATCTTGACGGCGGTGCCGGCCTCGACCCCCATGATGGCGGCCACGGCGTCGGCGCACTTCTGCCCACCGGGGATGCAGCGGCCGATCTCGGCCTCACCCGCGACAATTGCCTTGGCATAGTCGGCACAGCCGGCGAAGCCGCAGGCGCCGCAGTTGGCGCCGGGCAGCGCGGAGGTCACCTCGCCGATGCGGGGATCCTCCTCAACGGTCAGATACTTGGCGGCAACCACCAGAATGGCAGCACCAATCAGGCCGAGGCCCGCCACAATCGCAATCGCTAATACGATACTCATTCTCTCTGCCTCCTCACCTTACATCCCGAAAATGGTCTCCACCAGACCGCCGAAGCCGGTGAAGGAGAGGGACACGATGCTGGCCGCCACAAGGGTGATCGGCAGCCCTTCAAACGGCTTGGGGGGCAGCGCGTCCTCCAGCCGCTTGCGCACACCGGAGAACATGACCATCGCGAGCATGAAACCAAGCCCCGCGCCCAGCGCGCAGACGATACTCTCGATATAGTTGTACCCGTTATCGAGGTTGAGGATGGTGACGCCGAGGATGGTGCAGTTGGTGGTGATCAGCGGCAGGTAGATGCCCAGCGCCTTATACAGCGGGGGCATAAATTTTTTCATGATGGTCTCCAGCAGCTGGACCAGCACCGCGATGACCAGAATAAAGACGATGGTCTGCAGATAGCTGAGGCCGTAGGGCTCCAGCAGATAGGTGTAGATCGGCCAGGTGGCAAGGGTCGCCACCACCATGACAAAGGTGACGGCGGCGGACATACCCACCGCGGAGTCCAGCTTTTTCGAGACGCCGAGGAAGGGGCAGATGCCGAGGAACTTGACCAACACATAGTTGTTGGTCAGGATCATGGTGAAAAAGATAAAAGCAAGTTTCGCGGCCATTATTCACATCCTCCTTCCCCATGGCAGTTCTTGCTGTTGGGGCAGCCGGCGCAGCCCATCTTTTCGGGATCCGCGTCGACCTTTTTGCCCTGTTTCTCATCGAGATAAATCGCCAGCGCCATCAGGATGCCAAAGACGAAGAAGCCGCCCGGGGGGCTGGCGAGGATCGCCATCGGCTCGATGCTGGAGGGCAGGATCTGGATGCCGAACAGGGTGCCGGCGCCCAGCAGCTCCCGGATGAAGCCCATCAGGGTCAGGGTCAGGGTGAAGCCAATGCCCATGCCAAGGCCGTCCAGCGCAGAGTCCAGAATCCCGTTCTTGCTGGCAAACATCTCGGCGCGGCCGAGGATGATGCAGTTGACCACGATCAGCGGCAGATAGACGCCCAGCGCCTGATACAGCGGCTGGACAAACGCCTGCACCAGCATCATGACGATGGTGACGAAGCCGGCGATGATGGTGATAAACGCGGGGATGCGCACCTTGTCGGGGATGATCTTGCGGCAGGCGGAGATCGCCATGTTCGAGAAGATCAGCACGAAGGTGGCCGCAAGGCCCATGCCGATGCTGTTAAAGACCGCCGTCGTGATGGCCAGCGTCGGGCAGGTGCCCAGCACCAGTCGCAGGTTGGGGTTTTCCTTCAGCAGGCCGTTTGTGAGGATTGCGAGCTTACTCTGTTTGTTTTCCATCTCGAATCAGCCCTCCTTCACTGTCTGATAGGCCGCCATCGCGGAATCCACCACGGTGAAAACGGCGTTGGAGGAATAGGTCACACCGCCGATGGTATCGACCTCGTCCGCACCGGTCTTGCCCTTGAACAGGTCGGTGAAGGAGCTCTCCATCACCTTTTTGCCGACGCCGGGAGTCTCCTCATTGTCCATGACCTCGATTGCGGCAATCGTGCCGTCGGTGCCGATTGCGACCATGACCGGCACATCGCCGCCATAGCCCTTGGAAGAGCCGGTAATCACATAGCCCGCGCCGTTGTCCGCGGCCCAGACCTCGCTGATGACCTCGTCGGAATACTCGACCTGTGTAAAGCTGTCCGCCTCCGGCAGCAGCGCCATCCGGCTGGCATCCGCCTGCTTTTTGGTGTTGGCGTCAATCACCGGCTTGGTGATCGAGTAGGTGACCCCCAGCAGACCGGAGACCACGATGCAGATGATGGTCAGCACCAGAATCGGGCGGACGATATTCTCAAAATTGGAATTGTTTTTCATTTCTTTTTGACACCTCCCAGCGGTTTCTGGCGGGTGAGGTTATTGATATAGGGAACGAAGAGGTTCATCAGCAAAATCGCGTAGGAAACGCCCTCCGCCGAGTTTGCCCAGAACCGGATGGCACAGGTGATGACGCCCAGTCCCAGACCGAAGACCAGCTTGCCGGTCAGGGTATAGGGGGAGGTGACATAGTCGGTCGCCATAAAGATCGCGCCCAGCATCAGGCCGCCCGAGAGCAGCTGGACCAGCGGCTCCTGCCCGGCCAGAAGGCTGATGACCGCAACGGTGGCCAGATAGGTGAGCGGGATGACCGGGGAGATGACCTTGCGGGCCACCAGCCAGATTCCGCCCAGCAGCAGCGCCGCGGCGCAGGTCTCGCCCAGCACGCCGCCATGCGCGCCGAGGAAGAGCTGCAGCAGCGGCAGGTCCGCGGTCTTGGTTGCAACCAGCGGGGTCGCGCCTGCCAGCGCATCTACCCCGCCCTCAAACTGCGGGAATGCATAGCTGGTCATGCGGCCGGTAAAGCTGACCGCCAGCACGATGCGGCCGACGATGGCGGGGTTTGCAAAATTGTGGCCCAGACCGCCGAACAGCTGCTTGACGATGACAATCGAGACAAACGCGCCGATTACCGCCATCCAGAGCGGCAGTGTGGAGGGCAGGTTGAAGGCCAGCAGGATGCCGGTGACAACCGCCGAAAAATCCCCCACCGGGATCGGCTTCTTCATCAGGAAGCAGTACAGGTACTCAAACGCGACACAGGCGATAACGGTCACCGCAATGACCAGCAGCGCCCGCAGCCCGAAGATGATGCCGCTGGCAATGATCGCCGGGCACAGCGCGATGATCACATCCAGCATGATCTTTTGGGTCGAGGAGTTGTCCCGGATATGGGGCGATGCCTTGACCAGCATATTATTGTTCTCCATCCTTACTTTTTCGCCCCTTTCCGCAGCATGGCCTTTGCCAGCCGCATCGTCTCGGTGACCGGGCGTTTGGCCGGGCAGACATAGCTGCAGCTGCCGCACTCCATGCACAGGTCCACCATCAGGTTGTTCAGTTCAGCCAGATTATGGCCATTATACGCCTTGGCGATGATGACCGGAGAAAGGCCCATCGGGCAGGTCTCGATGCAGCGGCCGCAGTGGATGCACTCCCCTACCGGCGGCAGGGCCGACTCCGCGCGGGAGAAGGCCAGCACGGCATTGTTCTGCTTGAGGATCGGGAAAGAGGTATCCATCACCGAAACACCCATCATCGGGCCGCCGGTGATGATCTCGCCGACCTCCCCCTTCAGCCCGCCGCAGAAGTCCAGCAGGTTCTGGATCGGGGTGCCGACAATGACGTTGACGTTGCGCGGCTCGACCACGGCGCTGCCGTCCACCGTCAGGCGGCGGGAGACCAGCGGCATACCGGTGCGCAGATAGCGGGCCACAAAGGCGACGCTGGAGACATTCATCACGATGCAGCCCACATCGCTGGGCAGCCCGCCCCGCGGTACCTCGCGGCCGGTGCAGTTCTCAATCAGGATCTTCTCAGCGCCCTGCGGGTAAACGCTGGACAGCGGCTTGACGGTGATCGAGGGGTCGCCCTTGCTGAGGGCGAACATGGTATCAATCGCCTCGGGCTTATTGCGCTCGATGCCGATGATGACATTCTTGATGCCCAGCCACTTTTTGACCTCGAGGATGCCGTTGATGACATCCTGCGGGTTCTCGACAAATTCGCGGTTATCCGCCGTGATATAAGGCTCGCACTCGGCGCCGTTGATGATCAGGGTGTCGATGATCGACAGGTCCTTCATCGTCAGCTTGACCGCGGTCGGAAATCCTGCGCCGCCCAGACCCACCAGACCGCTGTTGCGGATCGCGGTGGTAAAGGACTCGTAGTCATTGACCTTGGGCGGCTCGATGGACGGGTCCACCGTCTGCTTGCCGTCTGCGGTGATCTCTACCGCCGGGATCCGGGCGCCGCTGGAAACCTGCAGCTCCCGGATATCGGTCACGGTGCCGGACACGCCGGAGTGGATCGGGGCGGAAACATACCCTTCCGCCCGGCCGATCAAACTGCCGACATAGACCTGATCCCCTTTTTTGACCACCGGCACCGCGGGGGCACCGATGTGCTGCTGCATCGGCAGCAGGATCTTTTCCGGCACAGGCAGATCCACCGTGGAGATGTTCTGCGTGTTCTTGTTGTGGGGCAGATGAGCGCCCTTCGCCGCACGCTTGAAAACATTTTTCATCACGTGAACTTTCCTCCTGTTCTTTCTTGGGGACACATCACAAAATCGATGTGTCCGTCCCTCGGATCGCTTTCCTTCCTCCCGCGCCGCGTTCCGGACGGCGCGTCATAACCTTGATGTACTCACATCTTGTCTGGTTACATAACCTTCATTATACCTTTTTGTTTTTATTTTTACAATTAAAACCACAGATTTTTCCGCCCGTCCCCCTACTTTTTTCCTTTTGTCAGGGTGTTTTTCCACCTTTTGCTGCATTTTTTATCCAGATGTGTTACAATAAACAAAATACAGAATCTGCTTGCCGCCCTCTCGGCCGGCACAAAAATCAAAGAACCCGGGAGGTGACCGCCCTTTGTCGATGTTGGTCAGCTATACCAAAACCCCAATGGTACTCGACGCGGTCGGCGCGCTCAAGGTGACCCACTACTACGGCCGCAGCGCGCTGGACGATGTCTATACCTATCTGCGCGCTTTTGTCCTGCGCGGCGACCTGATTTTCAGCTTGACCGCCTTTGAGCAGGCCCCGCCTCCCGAGAGCCGGATCGCAGCGGCATTTCGCTTTGTGCCGGATAAGGCCCCGTTTTTTTATCTCACCGTCGGCCCGGATGGGCCTGCCGAGGCCTTCCTCGCCGGGGAGGGCGGGATGACCCCCATCTCCCTGCCCGAGGCGGGCAGCCGGTTTGGCGGCTCGGATGAACAGGGCTTTTATTGGGGGTACGCGTTTACACTGCCGCGCAGCTTTCTCGCGCAGCTGGGGGCAGACCTGCTGCCGGGCAGCGTCTTTACCGGCAACCTGTACAAATATGCCGTTGGGGAGGCTGCGTTTGGCGCGGCATTTCCCTGTGATGCGGCCGCCGGATTCCCCAACGGGGAAAATTTTGGTGAATTTGTAGTCGTTCCCTACTGAGTCTCGTCTTGTTTTACAGGAAGCACAGGCCAAACGCGGCGGGAACCTTCCCCTGCGGGGCTGGCCTTTTATAACAAAGATAGGGGGATTGTAGAATGTTGAAGAGCTTTTTTAAGGTGTTTTTCCTCTTGGCCGGGCTTGCCGCTGCGGTCGCCGGTCTTTGCCGGCTGTTCGGGGACGGCGCGGACGACTATGTCGAGATTTACAGCGATGATGAGGACGATGCGTTCTGACCTCCCGACAGGCCGAAAGGGAAGCAAAATACGGACTGTTTCAGCTGAAACAGTCCGTATTTTTTGTTTCTCTCTCAGGCGAGCAGCTGTGCGAGCTGCGCGACATCAGGCAGGTCCGCAGCCGTCTTCCCGTAGTGGGCGTAGAGCAGCATCCCCTCCCTGTCCATCACGAACGCAGCGGGCAGCTGCAGCTCCTCACCCTCGTACGCGCCATGGCTCATTCCGGCGGCTTTGGCCGCCGCGATCTTTTCCACCGCCTTTGCGTCCGCCAATTCCTCCATCGAGCCGGCGGGGCGAATCTCAAACTGCCGGTACAGTGCCGCCTGCGGATCGCAGACCAGCTCAAACGGCAGATCCTCGGGCGTCATCTGGCCGGCCAAACCGGCCGGGTCGGACTGAAGCACCACCAGCAGCTGGCCGCCTGCGGCCGTGATCTCATCATAGTGGACCTTGAACTGATGAATATCATACTGGCAGAGGGTGCAGCCGTAGTACCGCAGGAAAAGCAGCGCGGTCTTGGGCGCACGGGCAATCGTTTCATACAAGCTGCGCCCCTCTTCAAACGGGGTGCAGAAGGTAAAGTCGGGCATCCGATCTCCTGTCTTGAGCTGCGGCATTGTCTTTGCGCTCCTTTTTGTCAGTTTTCGCCGTGGCGATTACGCGTTGAAAACATACTTATCCAGACGGTCGAATGCCTCCTGAACGCGGGAAAGCGGCAGGGCAAGGTTCATCCGGATATGGCAGGGGCCGTGGAAGGGGCGGCCATCCTGCCACGCAACACCGACATCCCAGCCGGCCTTCTGCAGCTCGGCGATGGTCTTGCCGTGCGCCTCGCACCACTTGGTGCAGTCGAGGAAGAGCATATAGGTGCCCTCCGGCTTGGTGACCTCAACGCCCTCGAAATGCTCCTTGATGTAGTTGCAGGCGAAGTTGACGTTGCCGCTGAGGGTCTCGCAGAGCTCGTCCACCCACTCGTAGCCCTCGGGCTTATAGGCGCCGATCAGCGCGTGCATCGACAGGACATTCATCCCGTTGTAATGGCTCAGCGAGCTCTCCTTCAGGATGCGGTCATGGACCGGCTTATTATAGATGATGTGGTAGCTGCCGACGAGGCCCGCCAGATTGAAGGTCTTGCTCGGCGCATAGACCGCGACGGTGCGCATCCGGGCATCCTCCGAGACCGACTGGGTGGGGATGTGCTTGTGGCCGTCCAGCAGGATGTCGGACCAGATCTCATCCGAGACAACCATCACGTCGTACTTCTTGAACAGCTCCATCGCCTTCTCGATCTCCCAGCGCTCCCAGACACGGCCGCAGGGGTTGTGCGGCGAGCAGAAGACCGCGGCGTGGATCTTTTCCTTGGCCAGCTTTTCCTCCATGTCGGCATAGTCCATCCGCCAGACGTCATTCTCATCCTTGACCAGCGGGCTGTGCACCATGTTGTAGCCGTTGTTGGTCAGGCTGTTGGTAAAGCCGATGTAGGTCGGGGAGTGGATCAGCACCTTGTCCCCGCGGGAGCAGAAGACGTTCAGCGC
>CALXBJ010000093.1 GCA_944386515.1 uncultured Pygmaiobacter sp. | reverse complement strand
GAGGCGGCCAGCACCACCTTGCCGTAGCGGAAGGCATTTTCCAGCGACTCGGCCATATCCTCCCGCGCGAGGTCGGCGACCTCGACGGGGCAGCCCTTCTCCCGCAGCAGCGCGGCCAGCTTCTCGGCCGCCTTCGCGGTGTTGCCGTGCAGCGACGCGTAGGCGATGAAGACCCCCTCGCTCTCGACGCCGTAGCTGCCCCAGATCTCGTACAGCGCCAGCGCGTGGGCGATGGCCTCGCCCCGCAGCACCGGCCCGTGCAGCGGGCAGATGGTCTCGATCTCAAGGCCGGCGGCCTTTTTGAGCAGCGCGGCGACCTGCGGGCCGTACTTGCCCACGATGTTGAAGTAATAGCGGCGGGCCTCACAGTCCCACTCCTCCTCGGCGTCCAGCGCGCCGAACTTGCCGAACGCGTCGGCGCTGAAGAGCACCTTGTCGCAGCTGTCATAGCTGACCATAACCTCCGGCCAGTGGACCATCGGCGCCATGACAAAGGTCAGGGTGTGCCGGCCGAGGCAGAGGGTGTCCCCCTCCTTGACGGTCAGCGCGCCGGCGAGGTCGAGGTCAAAGAACTGCGGCAGCATCTGGAAGGTCTTGGCGTTGCCCACCAGCGTGGTGCCGGGGTATTTTTCGAGGAACGCCCCGATGCTGGACGCGTGGTCCGGCTCAAGGTGGCTGATGACCAGATAATCCGGCCGGCGGCCGCCGAGCGCCTGCTCGAGGTTTGCCAGATATTCCCGCGTCTTGCGGTGGTCGACGGTGTCCATCACCGCGACCTTTTCATCCAGAATGACATAGGAGTTGTAGGCCACCCCATTGGGGATGATGTACTGCCCCTCAAACAGGTCCAGCGTCTTGTCGTCGACGCCGATGTATTGAATATCCTTTGTGACCATTGCTGATCCCTCCCTATCGCTTGTCCCCGCCGGGGGATCCGGCGGAGATGACTTTCCAGAAACGATTATACACAAATCCGCGCCGGTTGTCACTTTTTTTGCGCAAAAAATCCTCTTTTTGCGAAGCGGTTTCCGCGCTCTTCCCTTCCCCCCGACCGCACCCGGCGGCTTTTGCGCGTCTTGGGCCTTACATTCTTTTTACATGGATTTTACCGTCATTTTGTTGTCCTCTGGTGACAAATCTGATATTTCCTGTATCAGTACCCCTGTTTAATGGGCAAAAATCCTTTTTCGACCCCATTTTTTCAAGCACTGGGGCGTATTCTGACAGCAAGGGAGGGCGCCGTATGCAAAACACGCAGGAGCTGATCCGGCAGGTTTATGCGGCGAAGGAGGACGCGCAGGCGGCCGACCGCTTTATCTGTGCCTATCTTCCCTTTATCCGGGCGGAGACCGCAAGGTTCCTTTGCCGCCCGCCGGTGGAGGGGCAGGACGACGAGCTGAGCATCGCGATGATCGCCTTTTACGAGGCGATCCGCCGGTACTCCCGCGTGCAGGGGGCCTTTTTGCGGTACGCCTCGCTGCTCATCCGGAGCAGGCTGATCGACTTCTGCCGCCGGGAGCGCCGCCATGCACAGGCGCTCTCGCTCGAGCAGCCCCTTGGCGGCGACGGCCCCGCGCTGGCCGACACATTGGCCGACCGGCAGGACCTGCAGGAGGAGGTGACCCACCGCACCGCCGCACAGCGCGAGATCGAGGCGCTCTGCTGCCAGATACGGCAGTTTGGGGCGGAGCTGTCGGATGTGGCGGACAACTGCCCACGCCAGCAGCGCACGCTGGACGCCTGCCGCCGCGCGCTGCAGTGCGCCAAGGAGCACCCCGAGCTGCTGGATGCCCTCATCCGGACCAAAAGGCTGCCCCTTGGCCAGCTGGCCGCCCTCAGCGGCGTCGAGCGCAAGACGCTGGAGCGGCACCGCAAATACATGATCGCCCTGCTGCTCATCCAGACCAATGGGTATGAGATTATCCGCGGGCACATCAAGCAGGTTCTGAGAGGAGGAAGCGCGCGGTGAAGTATCTTGTGATGGAACGCCGCACAGGCTATGCCGTCCTTCTGGACGAGGCCGGCTGCTTTTGGAAGGCCGCCGACCTGCGCTATGCCGTGGGGCAGACCGTTTGCGACCCCGTTCTGCTGCGGGATGCGCCGCGCGGCGGGCTGCAGCTGGCGCGCCGCGCCGGGGCAGCCCTCGCATTGGCGGCCTGCCTTCTGCTCTTCGCGGGCTTTGGCTACTACCGGACATATCTGCGCGCCTATTCCTTTATCTATCTGTCCATCAACCCGCAGGTGCAGATGGACCTCAACCGCCGGGGCACCGTGGTCCGCCTGACCGGGACAAACGAGGACGGGCAGGCGCTGCTGCAGGGATACAGCGGCCGGGGAAAGGACACGGTGACCGTCGCCGACGAGCTGATCGACCGTGCGATCGAGATGGGCTTCCTCTCCGAAGGGGGGCAGGTCTCCTTTTCCATCGACACCCCGGATGAGGCGCTCTTTCAGGAATACGGAACCGAGCTGCGCACACAGGTGAACACCCATCTTGAGGGCCGGATCACCGTCACCATCCAGATCACCGATTTTAAACAGGAACCGGACGCCGGCTCGTCCGCGGGCGCTGCGCCGCCGGCATCCTCTGCGCCGCCCGCGCCCGTCACCCCGCAGGCGACCCCCGCGCCGCCGCCCGCCGACGGCGGCTCCGACTACGGCGATTCCGGCTATGGCGCCGCGGCCCCGCCCGCGGGTTCTGACTACGCGGCCGCGGCGCCGCAGCAGGGCGGCGGGGACTCCGGCTATGAGACGCAGCCTGTCGGGGGCTCCGATTTTGAAGCGCCCGCCGGCGGCTCTGATTTCGGCGATGCGGGGGATGCGGACGACGACGATGCCGATGATGATGACGACTGAAAAAAATTTTTGTCCCGGCCCCGGTTTTTGCCCCGGCGCTCCGTATTCTGTGGACACAAGGCAAAAAACCACCGGGTTTTAATCGAAAGGAGAAATCATGATGAAACGCAAAAAGCTGTTCCTCACCGCCGCCTGTTCCCTCGCGCTCGCCTGCGCCGTCCTGCTGAGCGGCTGCGGCGCCGCCTCCTCCGCGCCAAACGCGCTGAAGGATACCGGCTCCCTGCTGCTGAGCGTCAACCCCGAGATCGAGATCGAATACGACAAAGCCGGTCTGGTGACCGCGCTCAGCGGCCAGAACGAGGACGGGGAAAAGATCGTGCAGGACTACCCCGATTACATCGGCAAGGACTGCGGCGTCGTCCTCAGCGACCTGATCTGCAGCATCGGCGAAGCGGGATATTTCGCACAGCAGATCGATGGGCGGGAGAAGAACATCGTGCTGCAGCTCGAGCCCGGCTCGGTGCTGCCCAATGACGACTTTCTGGCCGATATGAGCGCCAGCGCCCAGCAGGCCGTGCAGTCCCTGCAGCTCTCCTCCGGCGTCGTCACCGTCGATGAGGATGACCGCGACCCGGCCTATGCCTCCGCCGCGGCGCCATCCCCCTACATCACGGTGGAAAAGGCGCGTGAGATCGCGCTCGCCCAGGCAGGCGTCCCACAGGAGCAGGCCGTGTTTGAGGAGCGGGAGTTTGACCATGACGACGGCAGGGCGGTTTTCGAGCTGGAGTTCACCGCCGGCGGGGTCGAGTATGAGTACGACGTCGACGCGGTGACCGGCAAGGTACTGCGCGCGGAGCACCGGTCCGCTCAGTCCGGCGCTACCGACTACGCCGACACCGATTACGGCCCGGACAACGACGGCGTCACCGACTACGCCGACACCGACTACGGCCCGAACAACGACGGCGTCACCGACTACACCGACACCGACTACGGCCCGAACAACGATGGCGTCACCGACTACGCCGACACCGATTACGGCCCGAACAACGACGGCGTCACCGACTACGCCGACACCGATTACGGCCCGAACAATGACGGCGTCACCGACTACGCCGACACCGATTACGGCCCGGACAACGACGGCGTCACCGACTACGCCGACACCGATTACGGCCCGGACAACGACGGCGTCACCGACTACGGCTCCGGCGGCGACAGCGGCTATGATGACGCCGGTGACAGTGGCTATGATGACGCCGGTGACAGCGGCTATGACGCCGGCGGCGACAGCGGTTACGGTGACAGCGGCTATGACGACTGAGCTGTCCCCCGCGCCCGCTTTCCGGCTGCGGCACGAATCCAAGCACCAGATCCTCCCGCAGGAGGATTTTGTGCTTTCCCGGCGGCTGCGCCGGCTGTTTGCCCCCGACCAAAACGCCGGCCCGGACGGCAGCTACCGGGTCACCAGCCTCTATTTCGACAATCCCTATGACAGCGCCCTGCGGGAAAAGCTCGACGGTCTTGGCCGGCGCGAAAAATTCCGGCTGCGCTTTTACGGGCAGGACCTCTCCTTTCTGCGTCTGGAAAAGAAGTTCAAGCTGAACGGCCTTTGCGGCAAGCGCAGCCTTCGGCTCACCCTGCGCGAGGCCCTGATGCTGCTGGAGGGGCGCTGCGATTTCCTGCCGGCTGCCGGGGACCCGCTCGCCCTCGAGTTTTACACCAAGCTCCGCGGCGGCCGGCTGCGTCCCAAGACGGTCGTCCGATACGACCGCGAGGCCTTCTGCTATCCGCCGGGGAATGTGCGGATCACCCTCGACCGCGGCCTGCACACCGGCGGCCCGCACACCTTCCTGGATCTGTCGGCGGCACACCTGCCGGCTCTGGATGGGGTGTCGATCCTTGAGATCAAATACGACGCCTTCCTGCCCGACCTTGTCCGGATGGCCGTTCAGGTCCCCGGCCGCCGGGAGGCCGCCTGCTCCAAATACGCGCTCTGCCGCCGTCTTGACTGAACCAAAGGAGAGCATATCATGACCTTTCAGGACATCTTCAAATCCGGTTTTCTGGAAAACGCGCAGGCGGTTGCCCTGCCGGATATGGCCGTCGCCCTTCTCCTCTCGCTCGCGATGGGGCTGTTCCTCTTTTTCATCTACAAGCGGACCTGCAGCGGGGTGATGTACTCGGCCAGCTTTGGCCTGACGCTGGTTGCGCTGTGCATGATCACCACCCTTTTGATCCTGACGGTGGTGAGCAACGTCGTGCTCTCGCTGGGCATGGTCGGCGCGCTGTCGATTGTCCGGTTCCGCACCGCCATCAAGGAGCCGCTGGACATCGTCTTCCTGTTCTGGGCAATCGCCTGCGGCATCGTGTTGGCCGCGGGGCTGATCCCGCTCGCCGTCTTCGGCGGCATCCTGATCGGCCTCGTCCTGCTGCTCTTTTCCGCCCAAAAAACGGCGGATTTTCCCTATATTCTGGTCCTCCACTGCGAGGGCGCAGACGCGGAGGAGCTGGCCCGCAGCTTTCTTCTCTCACAGGTGCGCCGGCTGAATCTCAAGAGCAAGAGCATCGAGGACGGCCGCATCGAGCTGAGCTACGAGCTGCGGCTGCGCGGGCGCGACAGCAGCTTCCTCAGCGAGCTGGAGGCAATGCCGGGCATCCACCATCTGGTCTTGGTCTCCTACAATGGGGACTACATGGGATGACGCGGGCGAGCTTGGCGGCGCGGGAAAAGCCGACAGCCCGGGAGCGGCGGCTGGAAGCCGTCTGCATCGGCGCGGCGCTGCTGGCGGCGGTCTTTGCGGCGCTGCTGCTGTGCGCGGGCGGCGGGGGCAGCCCGCCGGCCTATGCGTCCGCGCTGTTTGACCGCTCCTATGTCCACACCATCGACCTGCAGCTGCCGGACTGGGAGGGGTTTGTTCGGGACGCCCCGACGGAGGAGTACCGCCCCTGTACCGTCGTCATCGACGGGGAAACCTTCCGCCAGGTCGGGCTGCGCGCAAAGGGGAACAATTCGCTGCGCCTGACCGAGGACTACGGCCTGTCCCGTTACAGCCTGAAGCTGGAATTTGACCACTATCTGAGCGGCGGGAACTATCACGGCCTGGACAAGCTCTCTCTGGACGCCTCCTTTCAGGACAACAGCTACCTAAAGACCTATCTCGCCTACGACATGATGGCTTTTATGGGGGTGCCCACCCCGCTGTGCAGCTATGTCAAGGTCACGGTCAACGGGCAGGACTGGGGGCTGTTTTTGGCGGTGGAGGAGCCGGAGGAGGCCTTTGCCCGGCGGAATTTCGGCCCCGCGCACGGCGCGCTGTACAAGCCGGACTACCGCTCGCTGCAGGAGGAAAACGCCGACCTCGCGCTGCGCTATCTCGGGGACGACCCCGCCCTTTATCCCGCCCTTTTTGAAAACGAGCTTACTGCGGTCACCGGCGCGGACCGCCGGCGGCTGGTGCGCGCGCTGCGCGGCCTTGACGGCGGGCAGCAGCTGGAACAGTGGGTGATGACCGATCTGGTGCTGCGCTATTTTGCGGTTCAGGTCTTTGTGATGAACTGGGACAGCTATCTGGGCTATACCGGGCACAACTATCTGCTCTATGAGCAGGACGGCCGGATCGCCATGCTGCCGTGGGACTACAACCTCGCCTTCGGCACCTATGCGCTGGGAAAAAGCGAGCCGGTGCGGGACGCGGGCCTGCTCATCAACAGCCCCATCTATACCCCGGCCGAGGGGGAGGTCATGCTGCGCCGCCCGCTGTACCATCTGCTGATGCAGCAGCCGGAATTTTTTTCGCAGTACCGCAGTTATTTCGACCTCTTCCTCTCAGACTATGTCGAAAGCGGCCGTCTGGCCCGGCTGCTGCGCGAGACGCAGGCGCTCATCGGCCCCTATGTGCGGGACGATCCCACCGCCTTTTGCTCCTATGCAGACCATCTGCGGGCGGTGGATATGCTCGAGCAGATCTGCCTGCTGCGGGCGCAAAGCGCCCGGCTGCAGCTGCAGGGGGAGATCCCCGCGACCATCCGCGGCCAGCTGGAACAGCCGCAGCCCCGGGTGGACGCCTCCGCCGCCGTGTTTGCCGACCTTGGGGATTTTGCGGATCTCACGGCGGCAAAACCGCGGCAGGACGCGGCCCTCGCGCGGGTCGCCGGCGCGGGCTGAGCCGCGCGGGCAGGACAAGTTTGCGGCTGTTTTGTGAACGCAGTGTAAACCTTTTTCAGAACAAATTGACTTTTTCCCCGCGCGGTTTTATAGTATTTCATGTCACCAGCCCGCTCTGCGGGCTGTTTTTCGATGAAATCGCGCAAGGGAGGGCGGCCAAAATGTTCGGATATGTCCTGCCCAACTACCCGCAGCTGACCGCCGAACAGGCGGCGCGGTACCGCGGCTGCTACTGCGGGCTCTGCCGGACGCTGGGCCGGCGGTACGGGCTGCGCGGGCGGACGGTGCTGACCTATGACATGACCTTTTTGGTGCTGCTGCTCTCCTCGCTGTACGAGCCGGAGGAGCAGCAGGGCGAGGAGCGGTGCGCCCCGCACCCGGCAAAGCCGCACTGCTACTGGCGCAGCGAGATCACCGATTACGCCGCCGACATGAATCTGGCGCTGGCCTATTACAGCTGTCTTGACAACTGGAACGACGACCGCAGCCTGCCGCATCTGGCGCAGGCAAAGCTGCTGAAAAAGCACTGCGGCGCGCTGCACGGCAGATATCCCCGCCAGATGCGGGCGATTGAATACGGGCTGTCCCGGCTGGCCGCGCTCGAGCGGGAAAAGAGCGGCGACCTGGACGCCGCGTCGGCCTGTTTTGGCACCCTGCTGGGGGAGCTGTTCGTGCTGCGGGAGGACCGCTGGTCGGTGCCGCTGCGGCGGATGGGGGTGGCGCTGGGCGGCTTTCTCTACCTGCTGGACGCCTTTGACGATCTCGAGCGGGACCGCCGCCGCGG
>CALXBJ010000092.1 GCA_944386515.1 uncultured Pygmaiobacter sp. | reverse complement strand
GCCGGGTGCAGCCGGGGCGGTTCTATGCGCTGCCCCAGTCCCCGCAGCTGTACAAGCAGATCCTGATGCTCTCCGGCTTTGACCGGTATTTCCAGATCGTGCGCTGCTTCCGGGACGAGGACCTGCGCGCCGACCGCCAGCCCGAGTTCACACAGGTCGACATGGAGATGTCCTTTGCAGACGAGCAGGACATCGAGACCATCAATGAAGGGCTTATAAAAAAGCTGTTTTCGGAGATACTTGGCATTGAGGTCAAAACGCCCTTCCCCCGGATGCCCTATGCCGAGGCGATGGCCCGCTTTGGCTCGGACAAGCCGGACACCCGTTTCGGCCTTGAGCTGATGGATGTGTCCGACGCGGTGCGCGGCTGCGGCTTTGGGGTGTTTACCGGCGCGCTCGAGGCGGGCGGCAGCGTGCGCTGCATCAACGCCAAGGGCCTCGCCGACCGGCTGACCCGCAAGGAGATCGACAAGCTGACCGAGGTCGTGCGCACCTACGGCGCCAAGGGTCTCGCCTATACCCGCTGCACCGCGGAGAACGAGACCTCCAGCTTTGAGAAGTTCCTCACCGCGGAGGAAAAGGCGGCGCTGCGCAGTGCCGCCGGTGTCGAGACCGGGGACGTGCTGCTGGTTGTCGCCGACGCGAAGAACGATGTTGTCTTCGCCGCACTGGGCGCGCTGCGGCTTGAGATTGCCAAAAAGTTTGACCTGATCGACCCCGACCGGTTTGACTTCCTCTGGGTCACCGACTTCCCCTTCTTCGAGTACTCGGAGGAGGAGGGCCGCTTCATGGCCAAGCATCACCCCTTCACCATGCCCAACGAGGAGGACCTTGACAAGGTCGAGACCGATCCGGGCAGCGTGCGTGCGCGGGCCTACGACATGGTGCTCAATGGCTGTGAGGTGGGCGGCGGCTCGATCCGGATCAATGACCCGGATCTGCAGCAGCGGATGCTGCGGGCACTCGGCTTCACCGAGGAGCGGGCGCGGGAGAGCTTCGGCTTCCTGATGGACGCCTACCGGTACGGCGCACCCCCGCACGGCGGCATGGCCTTTGGCTTTGACCGTCTGGTCATGCTGATGCTGAAAAAGGACTCGATCCGGGACGTCATCGCCTTCCCGAAGGTGCAGAACGCCGGCGAGCCGATGAGCGGCTGCCCCGAGACGGTCGAGGAAAAGCAGCTGCGGGAGCTCTCGATCGCACTGAACCTGCCCGCGCAGGAGTGAGCGTCGAGACCGCACCGGCAAAACCCGCGGTCAGGTGACCGCATCTGACACGGCATTGCAAATCCCCATCCCGTTTCCCTACATATCCGGTATCACCGGACAAAAGGGGGAGCGGGATGGGGAATTTTGTTGCAAGGCACCGCTGGGTGCTGCTCTCCGCGGGGGCGGCAATCCAGATTTTGACCGGTATCCCGTCGGCCTGGGGGGTGTTCCAGCAGCCGGTCGGCGCGGAATACGGGCTCTCCTCCCAGCAGGGCAGCCTGATCTTCGCCTGCACCATCGCCTTTTTCGGGATCGGCAGCGTGCCGGGCGGGGCGCTGCAGGACCGGTTCGGGCCGCGGGCTGCGGCCCTCGCCGGCAGCGGGCTGCTCGCGGGCGGGATGGCGCTCTCCGCTCTGGTGCCCGCCAATGCCGGGCTGCTGCTGATCGGCAGCTTCTCGCTGCTGGTGGGGCTGGGCTGCGCCTTTTTGTACCCCGCAGTGATGAGCCCCGCCCAAAAGTGGTACGCCGACCGCAAAGGGCTTGCGACCGGTGTCATCGGCGGCGCCGTCGGGCTGTCGGGCGGCGCGTTGACCCTGCTGGTGCGGGGCCTTGACGCCGCCCTCGGCATCCGCGGTGCGCTGCTCGCGCTCGGCGGGCTGCTCGGCGCGGTCTGCGGCGGCGGGTCGCTGCTGCTCTGCAACCCGCCCCGTGCCGCGTCCGCAGCGCAGAGCGGACCCGCCGGCAGCTACTCCCCGGGCGAGCTGCTGCGGACCCGGCAGTACTATCTGGTTTTCCTTGCGGTGGCGCTCGCCGCCCCGTCGGTGCTGCTCTTCTCCCCCATCATCCTCGAGCTGGGGCAGCAGCGCGGGCTCACCGAACAGCAGGCCCTCGCCGCAATCGCGGTGGGCAGCCTCGGCAGTGCGGCGGGCCGGCTCGCCGCGCCGGCCCTCTCCGACCGGTGGGGCCGCCGGCGGGTCGACTTGGCGCTGTTTGCCGCGCTGACCGCGCTCTCCGCCGCCTTTGCCTTTGCCGGCAGCTGGTGGGTCATCGCCGTCTACACCGCGCTGACCTTCTGCTATTCCGGACAGGCCGCGCTGCTGCCCGCCCTCGCCACCGACCTATACGGCTGGAAAAACGCCGGGGTCAACTACGGGCTGCTCGCCCTCGGGATGAGCGCCGGCAGCATCGGTTTCACCCTGCTTGCAGGGGCCTTTTCCGAGGTCTGGCCGCGGCACCTGACCGCCGCCGCCGCGGCTGCGGGCGGGTTTGCCGCACTGGCCCTGCTGCGCCCCACCCCCGGCGGGAAGCTGTGAGCGCGGCGCAAAAGCCGCTTTGCCCCGCCGCAGGAGAGGTCCTTCGTGCTTTTCTCCCGTTTTTTCGGGATATGGTGTATAATAAAGACGCCATTACGCCACATACGGCAGAAGGATGGGAGGAACCCAATATGGAAAAACCGCGCCTTGCCCTGACCCACGCGGGGCATTTTCACGCCGACGACGTCTTCAGCGCCGCACTGCTGCGGGAGATCTGGCCGGACCTTGAGATTCGGCGGGTCTTTGAGGTGCCCGAGGATTTTGACGGCCTCGCGTTTGACGTCGGCGGCGGCGCGTTTGATCATCATGGCCCCGACCGGCAGTGCCGGGAGAACGGGATGCCCTACGCCGCATTCGGGCTGCTCTGGCGGGAGTTCGGGGAGCAGCTGGTCGGCGCCGAACAGGCCCGCTGGCTGGACGAGCATTTTATCCAGCCGCTCGACCGGGACGACAACTTCGGCACCGGGGATTCGCTGGCCGATGCAATCGGCGGCTTCAACCCGGTCTGGGATTCAGACGCCGACCCCGATGCCCGCTTTTGGCAGGCGGAGGCCTTTGCGGCCCAGATCCTCAAAAACCGGCTGGAGGGCGCCCGCGCGGTGACCCGCGCCGGTGCGCTGGTCGACAAGGCCCTCTCGCGGATGCAGGACGGCATCGTCGTGCTGCCGCGGTTCGCCCCGTGGAAAAACCGGCTGCGTCAGTCGGAGGCCGAGCTGGTGGTCTATCCCTCCCAGCGGGGCGGCTACAACGCGCAGGGGGTGCCGATTCCCGATGACCCCCAGCACCGGCTGCGCTGCAGCTTTCCCGAGCGCTGGCGCGGGCTGCGCGCAGGCCAGCTCGAGCGGGTATCCGGCATCCGGGGGCTGCGCTTTTGCCATGTCAGCGGCTTTCTCGTCAGCACCAATACCCTCGACGCGGCACTGGCCGCCTGCCGTGCCGCCCGCGCTGAAGCCGCGGCGGGATCCCTCAAAAAGAACGACGGGTAACCCCCGGCGCGGCCTTTGGCGGCCGCCGCTTTGCCCCTCTCAACCCGCCGAAAAACTGCCCAAAACCGCTTGGAAAACCCCAAGCGGTTTTTCGCTTTTATATAGTTGCAAGCGCAACCAATTTGTGCTAAGATAATCGCCGGAAGATGCTTATCGTGAATGCAGACGCGGCTGCACGCCGCAGAAAGGAATGGATGCAGATGGAAAATTCACAGCAGGAAGCAAAATTCAAGCAGATGATCGAGACCCCGATTCCCCGACTGGTCGCCACCCTTGCGGTGCCCACCATCATCAGTATGCTGGTCACCTCGATCTACAATATGGCGGACACCTTTTTCGTCGGCAAAATCGGCACCTCGGCAACCGGCGCGGTGGGGGTCGTCTTCTCGCTGATGGCGATCTTTCAGGCGGTCGGCTTCACCATCGGAATCGGCAGCGGCAACCTCGTCTCCCGGCTGCTGGGCTCCCGCCACCGGGAGGAGGCCGAGCGGGTCGCCTGCACCGGTTTTTACACCGCCTTTGCGGCCGGCGTTGTCCTGATGGTGCTGGGCCTGATCTTTATCAACCCGCTGGTGCGGATGCTCGGCGCGACCGAGACCATCCTGCCCTATGCGCGGGCCTATGCCCAGTACATCCTGCTGGGCGCGCCCTTCATCACCAGCTCCTTTGTCCTCAACAACCTGCTGCGGTTTCAGGGCAGCGCGATGTACGCGATGGTCGGCATCACCACCGGCGGCGTGCTGAATATCGCCCTTGACCCGCTGTTTATCTTCACCTTCGGACTCGGCACCGCCGGCGCGGCGATTGCCACCGTCCTCAGCCAGATCATCAGCTTTGCGATCCTGCTGATCCAGTGCTGGCGCGGGGGCAATATCCGGATGGACCCGCGCAAGGTCCGCCCCTCCCGCGGCTTCTACCACGAGGTGCTGCGCGGCGGCGCGCCCTCCTTCTTCCGTCAGGTGCTGGCCAGCGTCGCCACCATCTGCCTCAACCTCGCCGCCGGTCCCTTCGGCGACGCCGCCATCGCCGCGATGAGCATTGTCTCCCGGGTGATGAACTTTGCCAACTCCGCCCTTGTCGGCTTTGGGCAGGGCTTCCAGCCGGTCTGCGGCTTTAACTACGGCGCGGGCCGGTATGACCGGGTGCGTCAGGCGTTCTGGTTCTGCGTCAAGGTCGCGATTGCGGTCCTGTTGGTGATCTCGGCCGCCGGGCTGCTCTTCGCCCCGCAGGTGGTCGCGGTCTTCCGCAAGGAGGACGCCGAGGTCATCGCCTTCGGCACCATCGCGCTGCGGCTGCAGTGCATCAGCTTCCCGCTGGTGGGCTGGACCACCTGCCTCAATATGCTCCAGCAGAACATCGGCAAAAGCCGGGACGCCTCGGTCCTCTCGGCCGCGCGTCAAGGCGTCTTTTTCCTGCCGCTGATCCTCATCCTGCCCCATTTCTTGGCGCAGCTCGGCGTCCAGCTCAGCCAGCCGCTGAGCGACCTGTGCACCTTCGCGCTCTCGATCCCGATGGGGATGGCCATCCTGCGGGAGCTGCGGGAAAAGGAGAATGTCCAGCTGGCACAGGAGAAGAGGGCGGTCTGATGGCGGAACAGTTTTACGCAAACCGCTACGCCTCAATCCTCTATCGGTACAGCCAGCGCTTTTTGACCGACCAGCTGCGGCGGGAAAACCTCCCGCTGGAAAGCGCGCAGATCCCGGTGTTTCTGCGCTGCGCCCATCGGCCGGGCATCACGCAGGAGGAGGTCGCCTTTGCCACCGGGCTGGACAAGGCGACCGTCGCCCGCACCGCCGCGGCGCTGGAGGGGCGCGGCCTTGTGCGGCGCACCCCCGACCCCGGCGACCGCCGGGTCAACCGGCTGGCCCTCACCGCGCAGGGCGAGGCGCTGCTTGGCGCGGTGGAGGAGGTTGTGGACCGGCTGCACCGCGCGATCTACCGCGGCCTCTCCGCGCAGGAACAGGACATCGCCTGCCGGCTGCTGGTGCAGATGTGCGACAATCTGCGCGGCGCGGTGGAGCAGGGGCGCACCGGCCGCTGCTGCGGCGCATCTTCAAAGACGGCGCAGATGGGGCAAAATCCGGCCGATTTGGCACAGGAGCACTGTTAAATTTTAAACGAAATCCCCCTGTGAGTCTTGAAGTTTGTCCACGCGGCAATTATAATAAAAGTGTTCGGTTCCCATGCGGGAAAACGGGCGGCTTTGCGCCGTCTCAAATAAGGAAGAAGGAGTGCTACTATGACCTATTCTCATGAAGTAGAGCGGATGTGCACCGTCGCCAAGGGTGTGCATCATGGTCCGGCCCCGATCCCCGAGGAGGGCGAGTGGGTTAAAGCGTATGAAATCAAGGACATTTCCGGCCTGACCCACGGTGTGGGCTGGTGCGCCCCCCAGCAGGGCACCTGCAAGCTGACCCTGAACGTCAAGAACGGCGTGATTCAGGAGGCGCTGGTCGAGACGCTGGGCTGCTCCGGCATGACCCATTCGGCCGCGATGGCGGGCGAGATCCTGCCCGGCAAGACCATCCTCGAGGCGCTGAACACCGACCTTGTCTGCGACGCGATCAACGTGGCGATGCGCGAGCTGTTCCTGCAGATCGTCTACGGCCGCAGCCAGACTGCGTTCTCGGAGGGCGGCCTGCCCATCGGCGCGGGGCTTGAGGATCTGGGCAAGGGCCTGCGCAGCCAGGTCGGCACCATCTTCTCCACCGGCGCCAAGGGCGTGCGGTATCTCGAGATGGCTGAGGGCTACATCCTCTCGGTCGCGCTGGACGAGGAGGATCACACCATCGGCTACAAGTTCGTCAAGGTCGGCAAGATGCTGGAGGATATCCGCCACGGCGCCGATCCCAAGGAAGCGTACGAGAAGAATATCGGCACCTATGGCCGGTATGACGGCGCTGCCAAGTATATTGATCCGCGCGAGGAATAAGAAAGGGGGTACTCAAAGATGGTCAAATTCGAAGGTCAAGAGAGAAGAATGGACAAGATCAATGCCTGCCTGAAAGAGTACGGCATTGCTGATCTGGAGGCGGCCCGTGAGCTCTGCCTTTCCAAGGGCGTGGACTGCGAGAAGATCGTCAAGGGCGTGCAGCCCATCGCATTTGAGAACGCCGTTTGGGCTTACACCCTCGGCTGCGCCGTCGCGCTGAAGAAGGGCGTCAAGACCGCCCCCGAGGCCGCCGAGGCAATCGGCATCGGCCTGCAGGCGTTCTGCGTGCCCGGTTCGGTTGCCGAGCAGCGTCAGGTCGGTCTGGGCCACGGCAATCTGGGCGCCATGCTGCTGCGTGACGAGACCAAGTGCTTCGCCTTCCTGGCCGGCCACGAGAGCTTTGCCGCCGCCGAGGGCGCGATCGGCATCGCCCGCACCGCCAACAAGGCCCGCAAGGAGCCGC
>CALXBJ010000091.1 GCA_944386515.1 uncultured Pygmaiobacter sp. | reverse complement strand
CTGGAACACCCGGTTCAACAACTGGCTCTTTTCCCAGTTCGGCACCCGGCTGTTTCTCGCGCAGGGCTATGCCCCCTGCAGCGCCGGCGAGCTGACCGGCGCCTGCGGCGGGGCGGCGCGGTACAGGGCGCTGTTCCGCAGCGTCTCCTCGGCGGTGGCGCAGCACAAGATGCGCCGGGTGAGCGCGGACCAGCTGCGCGCGCTGAACGCCGCCGCCGCGCGGCAGGACGGGCGGGAGTGCGCGATCTGCGGCCGGTCGGACGCGCTGGTGAAAAACGGCGACCGCTGTGTCTGGTGCGCGCACTTTGAGGAGCTTTCCCCCAGGATTCAGGGCTTTGCGGCCTGCCTTGTCAGCAATTCGCAGGACGGCCCCTGCGACCTGATCCTGCCGGGCGGCGAGGGGGAGTGCCGCCTCTCGCTGCTCAGCGAGGCAGCGCTGGCCGAGCGGCTTGCAGCAGGGGAGCGGGTGCGGCACATCTACCTCAAAAATGCCGCCGATGCGCCCTTGCCGGCGGCGAGCTGCCTGTATGTCGGGGACTACGCCGCCGCGAACAGCATGGAGGAGCTGGCCCAGAGCGCGAGGGGCATCCGGCGGCTGGGTGTCTGCCGGATGGATGTGGACAACCTCGGGCAGGCGTTTGTCTCGGGGTTTGAAAAGCGGGACGCGGAGGACCCGGCGGCGCAGTACCAATACGTCTGCATCTCCCGCACCGCCGCCTTCTCCCGCCAGATGTCCCTCTTTTTCAAGCGGTACATCAACCCGCTGCTCTCGGGCGATTTTGGCGCAAGGCGCGCGCTGCGGGTCGCGGTCGTCTATTCGGGCGGGGACGACGTCTTCCTCGTCGGCGGCTGGGACGATGTGGTCGAGGCCGCGCTGCGGGTCCGCAATGCGCTGGAGCAGTACAGCTGCGGCGCGCTGACCATCAGCGCCGGCATCGGGCTGTTTAGCGACCATTTCCCGATCCGCGCCGCGGCCTCCCAGACCGCGCAGCTTGAGGACGAGGCAAAGGAGCTGCCCGGCAAGGATGCCGTCGCCCTCTTCGGCGGCGCGCAGGACGCCTATCACTGGGCGGATTTCGAGCGGCAGGTGCTGGGGGAAAAGATGGCCGCGCTCGAGCAGTTCTTCGGCGCGGAGGAAGCGCAGTGGGGCAGCTCGATGCTCTACGGGATGCTCGCGCTGCTGCGGGACGCGCAGACCGACCGGATGCCGCTGGCCCGGTACGCCTATCTGCTGGCGCGGCTGCAGCCGCCGCGCGGGGCGAAGAATGCCGGGCTCTACGACGCGTTTGCAAAAAAGATGTACGGCTGGGCGCTCGATGAGGAGAGCCGCCGCCAGCTGATCAGCGCGATCAATATCTTTGTCTATCGCAACCGGAGGAGGGATTGAGGATGGCAGGCAATTACTATGGCGGGCAAAACCGCCCGCAGGGATTTCGCGGCCCGGGCGGCGGGGGCCAAAACCGGCAGGGCTACGGCGCGCCGCGGCCGGAGCCGCCTAAAAAGATCGAGGCGCTACCGCTGCCGGTCGAGTTTGTCGATCTGGCCGAGGAGGTCATCCGGCAGGGCAACTGGTCGCGGGGGATCACCACCTCCAAGATCCGGCGGTTGTTCAGCCTGCTGACCGAGATCTACAACGCCGAGACGCTGCGCACCGACGCGGCGCTGGAGGAGGAGAGCATCGGCCGGCTGCGGCTGGCGCGGGTGCGGATGCTCTATGAGGCCGGGCGGGACAAGAGCGTCAAGGCCTTTCTCGAATCGGCAAAGCTGATCGAATATCTCAAGGACATCGGGGACAGCCGAAAAAAGCTGATCAGCTACTTCCATTACATGGAGGCGCTGGTGGCCTATCACAAGTTTTATGGCGGCAGGGAGGGCTGATGAAATGTACGGAAAACTCTTGATCCGGTGCGACCTTGTCGTCTGCACCGGGATGCATATCGGCGGCTCGAGCGCCTATTCCGCGATCGGCACGGTGGATTCCCCGGTGGTGCGGGACCCGCGCACCGGCCGACCCATCCTGCCGGGCAGCAGCCTGAAGGGCAAGCTGCGCACCCTGATCGCCCGCAGCCTGTGCGGGGGCGAAAAGCTGCCCGCGCATGACCGCGACCCTGAGCAGGTCAAGCGGCTGTTCGGCAGCGCGAACCCGCCCTGCGCGGCGAGGCTGCAGTTTGCCGACAGCTTTGTGAGCAATGCCGAGCAGATGAAGGCGGTCGGCCTGACCGAGGTCAAGACCGAGAACGGCATCAACCGCGAGACCTCGATCGCGAACCCCCGCCAGATCGAGCGGGTGACGGCGGGCACCGTCTTCGGCGTGCGCATCACCTACCAGCTGACCGACCCCGAGGTTGCAAAGGAGGAGCTCGCGCTGCTCGCTCAGGGGATGCGGCTGCTGCAGCTGGACTATCTCGGCGGCCACGGCTCCCGCGACAGCGGCCGGGTCAGCCTGCGCAATTTCCACATCGAGGCGCTCGGGGCAGAGCTTGATGTCAAGCCGCTCGAGGCGCTGTTTGGCGAGGTGGAGGATTATGAACTCTTTGCTGTTTAAGCTGCGCTTTACCACCGCCGTCCATTTCGGCGAGCCGGACAGCGCCCTCTCGCTCGAGTCCTCGCGGGAGACCTTCTGCGCCGACACCCTCTTCTCCGCCCTCTGCCACACCGCCCTCGCGATGCGGGGGGACGAGGGGGCGGCGCAGCTCTGCGGCTGGGCCAAGTGCGGCGCGCTGCGGCTCTCCGACGCGATGCTCTTTTGCGGAGACGCGCTCTACCTGCCAAAGCCGATGGCCCGCGCCACCCGCGCGGCCGAGCTGCCGGAGGCCGACCGCAAGGCGATGAAAAAGCTGCAGTGGATCCCCGTCGCGGCGCTGGACGCGTTCGCGCAGTCGCTTGCCGGGGGCGCGCCGTTCGAGCCACGTCGGTATGCGCTGCAGCCGGGCAGCGCGATTGAGCGCGCCCGCGCCCGGATCAGCGAGGGGGAGGACGCGCAGCCCTATGCGGTGGGGGCGTTCGTCTTTTCGGAGGGCTGTGGGCTTTACCTGATCACCCAGTGCGAGGGCGCGCAGCAGGCGGCGGCGCTGCGCGAACTGCTCGACGCGCTCGGCGCTGGCGGCATCGGGGGCAAGGTCTCCTCGGGCTTTGGCCGGTTTGTGGTGGAGCGGCAGCTCGACCTCGACGCCGCCGACGACCCGCAGGCCCTCTGGCTCGCCCGCGCGCTGCGGGCCGACACCGGCCGCTATCTGCTGCTGACCGCCAGCCTGCCGCGGGACGAGGAGCTGGACGCGGTGCTCGACGGGGCCGATTTTGCGCTGATCCGGCGCGGGGGGTTCGTCGGCTCGGACCGCTACGCCGACAGCGCCCGCAAAAAGAAGACGCAGTATTTCCTCGCCGCAGGCAGCCTGCTGCCGCGCCGGTTTGAGGGGGATCTCTACGAGGTCGGCCCGGGCGGCGCCCACCCGGTCTACCGCTACGGCCGGCCGATTCTGCTGGGGGTGACGCTGTGACCCGTTCGGGACATCTCGAGGTGTTTGAACTGCGGCTGACTGCCCGCTCGCCGGTGTGTGTCGGCGGCGGGACGAGCTACCAGAAAAATGAATACCTGTTCGATCCGCGCACAAAGCGGGTCTCAATCCTCGACCGGGATGCCTTCATCGCACTGATGGTCCACAAGGGGCTGGAGGACGCCTATGAGGCGTTCATCCTCGGCGGGGGGCGGCTTGACCGCTTTCTGCGGGAGCAGTGCCGTCTGAGCGAGGCGGAGATCGGCTCGATCACCCGGTACACCGTCAGCGCCGCCGACGCGCTGACCGCCGAGGGGCCGCTGCGGGAGATCGTCGCGTTCCAGCGCGACCCGCAGGGCCGCGCCTACATCCCCGGCTCGGGGGTCAAGGGCGCGCTGCGGACCGCCTACCTGGTGGGGCAGATCTTAAAGGAGGGCGCTGCGCAGAGCGGGGCCTTTTCCGAGGCGCGGTACCTCAACCGGCTGGCCTATAACGAGCGGCGGCGGGAGGACGCGGTCAATGACCTCTTTCGCGGGGTGCGGGTCGCGGACAGCGCGCCGCTCCCGGACGAGGCGATGATCCTCGCCGGCAAGGTGGATGTCACCCCGGACGGCGCGGCCCACAGCATCAACCTCTGCCGCGAGTGCCTGCGCCCCGGCGAGGAGGTGCGCTTCTCGCTGACCCTTGACCAGTCGCTGCTGCAGGGGCGGATCACCGCCGAGGGGCTGCGGCAGAGCATCGCCGCCTTTTCCGATTACTATCGAAAGACCTATCTGCGCCATTTTGCGCGCCCCGCGCAGGACAGCGGCGAGGATTACCGGGACTGTCTGCTGCTCGGCGCCGGCGCCGGCTTTTTTGCCAAGACGGTGACCTATCCCTACTATGGGGAGCAGCGCGCGCTGGAAAAGACCGCGCAGCTGATGCAGCAGAAATTCCGGCAGGGCCGCCATGAGCGGGACAGGGAGCGGGGCATCTCGCCCCATACGCTGAAATATACCCGGTACGGCGGCAGGCTGTACCCGTTCGGAGTCTGCGGGGTGGAGCTGCGATGATTACCCAATACCGGTTTGCCCTCGAGGGGGACGGCCGCCCGCTGCCCGCGTTCTGGGCCTACCGTCTCTATGCCTGGCTGCTGGGCGAGATCCCGGGCGAGGTGGCGGAGGCGCTGCACGAGACGGGGGAAAAGCCGCTCTCGCAGTATCTCGGGCGGGAAGGCGGCAACAACATCTGGACGCTGAACTTCCTCGACGACACGCTTGCCGAGGCCTTTCGCCCCGCCCTTGCGGGGTTAGAGGAGGTTCCGCTGCACACCGGCAGGCTGCGGCTGCACTGCGCCGGGACCGAGCGGCTCGACGCGCAGCAGCTGCTGTTTTCCGTGCGGGAAGGGGAGCCCTCCCGCCGAATGACGCTGTGGTTTGAGACCCCGACAGCCTTTAAGAGCGAGGGGCGGTATGCTGTTTTTCCGCAGGAGAAGTGGCTCATCCGCACCCTTGCCGCGCGCTGGAGCGCCGCCTTTCCCGCGCTGCCGCTGGACGATGCGGACGCTCTGGCATCGCTTGAGCGGGGGCTGCGGATTGCCGACTATGCGCTGCACACCACCCGCTACCCGCTGAAAAACATCAAGATCCCGGCCTTTCTCGGCAACGTGACGATCGAGTCCCGTCTCGCCGCGCCGATGGAGGAGGTCTGGCAGCTGCTGCTGCGGTTTGCGCCCTATGCCGGGGTGGGAATCAAGACCGCCCTCGGGATGGGTGCGGTCCGGGTAGCGGAGGACGCAGGACGCGGCGGGGGACAAAGGCCCCAAAACGGATAGGGCAAAAGCCCCAAAGTGAGACAAAAAGGCCCGGTGCATCACGCGGATGCACCGGGCCTTTTGAGATTATTTTGGTTTTTTGTACCTCCGGCTGTTCCGACAGGCGGCGCCAGACGGGGAGGAAGAAACAGGGCTGCTGCCGCCATTGCGCCAAGGCCGGCAATCGGGGCCGCCCGGACGATGCCGCCGTCCCCGGTCGGATGGCTGGGCAGGAGCATGGTCGGGATGCCGGGACCGCCCCCTGCACGGCAGCGACAGGACAGCGGGCCGACCTTTCGGCCCGCCGATGCAAAGGGAGCTGCAGGCAGCAGCGCGCGTTATTCCGCTTCGAGCTGTGCCAGCTCCTCCTCGGTGCATCGGCGGAGGACCCGCTTTGTCCGTTCAAGGGGGAAGGGGGCCTTCTCCGGCGCAAAGTATTCGACCTTGACCACCTTCACGATGGTCAGCCGGTTGTCCCTTCCCGCCGGGACGACCACATAGTCCCCCCTTGTGATGGAGGCGTCCTCGGTGATGTAGTAATAGGTATCCCCGTCTTCTTCAAAGGAGACGCTGCAGTAGATGAGATCCCCCTTTTTGTGCGGCCGCTTTCCGTAAACCGAGGGAAAGATCATCTCCCCCGCACCGTAGTGCTGAATCAGCGAGAAGATGGGCCGGATAAAATCGGGAAAGTCGGCCGGCAGCCCCTCCTTGTCATATGGGCCAGAGAGCAGGCGGTCTGGCCCGCGCTGATAGTGAATTTCAATCAGATAAGTGATCTTGTTGTCGGGGTCTTCAAACCGGTTTTCTTCTCGGTCCGGCTCTTCCTCCCCGCGGGCATTGAGGGGGTACCGGGCGAAAAACAGGTTCTCTGTGCCGAACTGGTCGAGCAGGGCCTCGACCTTTTCCCGCATACGGTAGGTGTGGACCACCGTGCAGTCGACATCGGCTTCCTGCGACAGCTCAATCGTTCCCAAAATCCGGTCGATGGTGAGATGTTCGGTATAGTTCCAGTAAAAATATTTCCAGCCGGCGCGGGGCCCTTCTCCCTTTTCGGGATAGGTCTTGCTGATGCGGTGGTAATCCACGCGGATGCGGTCAATCGGCAGCCCAATCCGGGTCGCCCGCGCAGGGGCGGCCCGCTCCGCTGCGGGATTGGTCGGCGGGGCGCTGCTCATCTCTTCATCCCTCCATACCGGTCATTTTTGCAAAAGGCCCTCATAAAACGCCTTTGCCCGCTGCAGGTCCGCCTCGCTGGGCAGGCCCTTGCCGCTGCCGCCGAACAGCTTGAACGGGCCGAAGGTGTTAAAGCCGCGGCAGCCGAATTCCCCCAGCACCGGGCAGCCCTTTTCGACGGCGATTTCCCGCAGCGCCTTGGTGCCGTTCCCCTTTGCGCCCGCGAAGGTGCATACGAAGAAGACCGGCTTGCCGGCGGGCAGGTACTGGCGCGCAAAATCGACCACCGCCTTGTGCACCCCAAAGCCGTAGATGCCGGACGCCAGCCCGACGCAGTCGTATTCGTCCAGCTGCACCGTCTGGCGGGTGCGCAGGTCGATGAGGTCGACCCCGCCGGCGCTCGCCATCGCCTCGGCCACCTTTTTGGTGTTGCCGTGATGATAGGAAAAATAGCAGATTGCAGTTTTCATGTGTTTTCTCCTTCCTGCAGCGACCAGCCCCAGTCGTTGTGATAGATCATCTGGCGGGTCATGCCGCCGTCGATGCAGATATTCTCCCCGGTGATGAATCCCGCCCGCTCCGAGCAGAGGTAGAGCACCATCTCGGCGATGTCCTGCGGGCGTCCCACCCGGCCGGCGGGCTGCTGCGCCGCGTCAGGGCCGGTCCAGACCGTGTCGCCGGTCTCAATCCAGCCCGGCGAGATGCTGTTGACCCGCACCTTGCCCGCAAGGCTCACCGCCAGCGCGTGGGTCAGCGCCGAGATGCCGCCTTTTGCGGCGGTGTAGCTCTCGGTCTGCGGCTGGCCCATCCCGTCGCGGGAGGAGGAGATGTTCACAATGGCCGCCCCCGGGGCAAAATGAGGGGCGAACAGCTTGGTCAGGTAGAACGGCGCGCTCACCCCGACCCGCAGCGCGTAGTTGAACTCCTCATAGCTGCAGTCGTCCAGCCCCTTCATCAGAGGCAGCGCGTTGTTGACGAGATAGTCCAGATGGCCGCAGTCCGCGATCACCTTGCCGGCAAACTCCTCCAGCACGGCAGGGTCCGAAAGATCCCCTACATAGGAATCGTTCTCTAATAGGTCAATGATCCACACCTTGGCGCCCGACCGGCGAAAAGCGTCGGCGATGGCTTTGCCGATGCCCCTTGCGCCGCCGGTCACGACGGCAACTTTATTTTCAAACATGACACGTCTCCTTTTTTATGGCGGAAAAATCCGAAAAATTGACCTAAAACAGGATGCCGGGCCGCTGTGCCTCAGATGAGGATCCCCTCGCAGTGGTCGATTTCATGCTGGATAATCTCGGCCGTCCAGCCGGAAAAGGTCTTCTGCCGCTCCTGAAACTTCTCGTTCTGCCAGCGCACCTTAATGGTGCTCCACCGCTTGGCGGCGCGGGTGCCGGCGAGGGAGAGGCAGCCCTCCTCCGCCCGATAGGGGCCGGATTTTTTGATGATTTCGGGGTTGAACATGACAAGATAACCGCCCTCGTTCTCAAAGGCGATGATCCGCTTGCAGACGCCGATCAT
>CALXBJ010000090.1 GCA_944386515.1 uncultured Pygmaiobacter sp. | reverse complement strand
GCGGGTCCCCGCCTCCAAAAGCGTCTCCCACCGCGCGCTGCTCGCGGCCTCCCTCGCCGAGGGGGAAACGGTGCTAGAGGGGCTTGACCGCTCGGAGAATCTGCGCGCCACCGCAAGCGCGGCCCGTGCCTTCGGCGCGTCGGCACGCTGGCTGCCCGGCGGGGGAATGCGGCTGCGGGGATGCGGTTTTCCCGCAGTGCCCGCCCGCCCGGTCGACTGTGGGGAGTCCGGCTCCACCTTGCGCTTTTTGATCCCGCTGCTCGCCCTCACCGGGCAGCCGGTGACCCTGACCGGCCGCGGCAGGCTGCCCCAGCGCCCGCAGGAGATCTATGCCCGCCTGTTTGCAGAGCACGGGCTGCCCTTTGCGGTCACCGACAAGGGCATCTCCCTCTGCGGCCCGCTGACCGCGGGGGAATACCGCCTTTCTGGCGCGGTCAGCTCCCAGTTCATCACCGGGCTGCTGATTGCCCTGCCGCTCGCCGCGGGGGATTCCGTGCTGCAGATCGAGCCGCCGTTTGAGTCCCGTCCCTATGTCGAGCTGACCCTCTCGGTTCTGGCCGATTTCGGGATTTATCCCGTCTGGGACGGGCCGCTGACCCTGCGGATCCCCGGCGGGCAGAGGTATCGCCCCGCCGGCCGTTTTGCCATCGAGGGGGATTATTCCCAAGCGGCATTTTTCGCCGCGCTCGGCGCGCTGTCCGGCGAGCTTACCTGCCAGAACCTCTCCCCCGATTCCGCGCAGGGGGACCGGGTCATCTTTGACTTTCTCTCCAGAATGGGCGCTGTGTCCCAATGGCAGGCCGGCGGCCTTCAGACCAGCCGCACACCGCTGTGTGCCGGGCGCTTTGACCTTGCCGACTGCCCCGACCTCGGCCCGATCCTGATGGTGCTTTGCTGCTTTGCACAGGGGGAGTCGGTCATCGAGCGGGCGGGCCGGCTGCGGCTGAAGGAATCCGACCGGATCGCGGCGATGCAGACCGAGCTGGCAAAGCTGGGCCTCACCGTCGACTGCCGGGGGGACACCCTCTTTGTGCCGGGCATCGGGCAGCGGCGCTGCCGCGCGCCCGACCGGCCGCTGCAGGGTTGGAACGACCACCGGGTGGTGACGAGCCTCTCGGTCGGCGCGACCCGGGCCGACGGACCAGTCGCCATCGAGGGGGCCGAGGCGGTGGGCAAATCCTACCCGCACTTTTTTGATGATCTTCAGCGCTCCGGCATCCGGGTGGAGCTGACCTGAGCGCCCGCTGCCGTTTGCAACCGAAAGGGGTTTGATCTATGATAAAGGAAGATACGCGATTTTTGATCGTCGGCCTTGGGCTGATCGGGGGCAGCTATGCCCGCGGGCTCTCGAAAAGGGGGCTTTCGGTGGACGCCATCGACACCAATCCGGACAGCATCTCCTACGCGCTGGAGCAGGGGATGATCCGCCGCGGCGCAACCCGCCCCGACCCCGCGCTGATCGCCGAGGCGGACGTCGTCGTCTTCGCGCTGTATCCCGGCGTGATGATCGACTGGATCCGGGAGCACCAGCACCTGTTCCGCCCGGGCACCCTGCTGACCGACGTCGCGGGGGTCAAGTGCCATGTCGTGGATGTGATTCAGGGCTTCCTGCGGGAGGATCTCGAGTTCATCGGCAGCCACCCGATGGCGGGAAAAGAGGTCTATGGGGTGCGCAACAGCGACGAGAGCATCTTCAAAATCGCGAACTTCATCGTCACCCCCACCGAAAAGAACACCCCGGGGGCCATCGCCGCCGCGCGGCGGATCGGCGAGCTGCTGGATTTCCACACCATCGTCGAGCTGGACCCCGCTACCCACGATGAGATGATCGGCTTTGTCTCCCAGCTGACCCATGCGATTGCGGTGAGCCTGATGACCTGCAATGAGGACGAGGGGCTGCAGAACTACACCGGCGACTCCTTCCGGGACCTGACCCGGATCGCCCGGATCAACGAGAAGATGTGGAGCGAGCTGTTTTTGCTCAACCGCGAGGTATTGATTGCGCAGATCGACAGCTTCACCTGTGAGCTGCTGCGGATGCGGGAGATACTGTGCCGTCAGGACCGCGCGGCGCTGGAGGAGATGTTCATCCACTCCACCCGCCGCCGCGCGCTGTTTGACCGGTGAGACCGCTTGATTGATACAGAGAGGAAGCGAAAAGCAAATGGAGCAGTTTCGTCTGGTAAAGGAGGTTCGGGATGACCCCGCGCTGCGCGGCAGCTTTGACGCGCTGGCGGGCGAGGTGTTCGGCATCTCCTTTCGACAGTGGCACGCAGACGGCTATTGGACCGACCGCTTTTTGCCCTATGTGATAACCGAGGGCAGCAGGGTGGTCGCCGCAGCAGCGGCCAATCTGATCGACCTGTGCTGGGGCGGGGCGGTCCGCCCCTGCCTGCAGATCGGCACCGTGATGACCGCGCCGGCTTTCCGCGGCCGTGGGCTGGCCGGCCGGCTGGTGCGGGAGATCCTCGGCGACTGGGCCGAACAGGCGCAGCTGGTCTATCTTTTCTCCCGGCCCGAGACGGCGGCATTTTACCAAAAGCTCGGCTTTGCCCAGCGGGAGGAGGTTTGCTGCTTTGTGCCGGTCTCCTCCCCCGCCGGCGACGCCAAGATCCCGCTCTCGCTGGATGATCTCTCCGCCCGCAGCCTGCTGTGGTCCCACACCATCGAGGGCAACCCCTTTGCCGCGCTGAGCGGCTGCAGGTGCTATGAGCTGCTGCTCTTCCACTGCGCGCGCCGGCCCGAGCTCCGGCTGTACTACCTGCCGGCCTTTGACACCGTCGCGGCGGTGGAGCACCGGGGCGGGCAGACCGTCTGTCTCGACCTTTTCGGCGGCCGCGGGGAGCTTGGCGCCGTCCTTGCGGCGCTGGTCGACCGGCCCGGCGAGGTGGAACTGGGTTTTGTGCCAAAGCAGGCGTCCCGCTGCCGCTTTGCCTCGCCGGAGGGCGCGGACCCGCTGTTCATTTTGCCGGGCGGCGGGAAGGCCCAGCTGCCCGCCGGACCGCTGCGGATGCCGCCCCTCACCCACACCTGAGAGAACCCTCTTTAAAATGTGCTGAAGATACCAAAAGGCAGGGACCATGCCCCTGCCTTTTTCTCTTTATTCCTATTGTGTATTGCAGCGCGGCTCCCGCTCATTTCAGCCGCCCGTGGTACATATCGCTGAAGATCCCCTCTTCGGCGATCAGCGCTTCATAGCTGCCGGTCTGGCAGATCCTGCCCCGGTCAAAGACGAGGATCTCGTCGCAGTGCTCGAGGGTGGTCAGCCGATGCGCGATGGAGAGCACCGTGACCCCCTCCTCCTTGAGCCGCTCGATCTCCCGCTGGATTTGCTGTCGCTATGCAATGGCTGATCGACCATGATTTTGCAGAACCGACAGGCAGAGATGCCCGGCTGATGGACATTGAGGTGTCCAGACAAATGTGTGACGTGTGGGGAGAGCTTTATGTTCTTACCCTGCGGGAATGGCTGGACGGCCAATAACTCCGGGCCGTCT
>CALXBJ010000089.1 GCA_944386515.1 uncultured Pygmaiobacter sp. | reverse complement strand
AAGCATATACGATCCGCGCGACCCGTTTACGGGTAGCAAGTAACCCTATGCGTGGCTGGCAGGCCAACTCAAAAACGCACTTGTGCGTCGCCTGTATCATTAGGGCTATGCCCGAAACTGAAATACCTCCCGCTTTGCGGGGGGATCATTATTGTTTGGAGCCAGGAAGGATGCAGCCGGACGGCCCAAAACCCTTTTTGGCGGATTACACGGAGATTACAACCTTTTTACCGCAGCAGGAAGGCAAGAAAGAAAAGACAATGGTAGAATGGACAAGCAGGTTTCGGAAAGCGGCATCGCGCGGCCGGGAAACCGGAAATTTTGCAGCTTTTGAAAAACCCGCATCCGAGGAAAAAGAATATCAGATGGAGAGAGGAACAGTATGAAAAAGAGGTTCAAATTGTTGGCCGGTATGCTGGCGCTTCTGATCGCGCTGAGCGGCTGTGGGCAGGATGCCACGGGCGGCGCTTCCGATTCGGCGTCGGCGCAGAACACTGTTTCGGAAGACGGCACGCTGGATGTGCTCCGTGTGGGGCTTGCGGCGCTGCCGACCCAGCTGGACCCCGATTACTCGATCGGTATTGCCAGCATCAAGCTGTTTTACAATATTTTTGATACGCTGCTGTTTACCGATAAAGACGGCAATATCTGTGGCCAGCTGGCCGAGAGCTGGCAGTGGCAGGACGACGTTACCCTGAACGTCACGCTCCGCGAGGGGGTCACCTTCCAGAACGGGGAACCCTGCACCGCAGACGATGTGAAATTCACCTTTGACCGGATCCTCAGCGGCTACGGCGACGGCACCATTGCGGTGCTGTACGAGACCCTCGACTCGGTGGAAAAGATCGACGAGCTCACCGTCAGCTTCAAGCTGAAAAAACCGGATGCGGCCTTTGAGCAGCGCCTTGGCTCGATCTGGGGCGCGAGCATCGTGCCGCAGGACTATGTCACCGAGATCGGCGACGAGGCGTTCCAGACCGCACCGATCGGCACCGGACCCTATCAGCTGACCCAGTATTCCCCTGAAAAATATGTGCTGGAGCGGTATGACGGATTCTGGGGCGAGGCGCCTGCCGCGCGGCAGATTGAGTTCATCTCTTATCCGGAGGCGTCGGCTCGGATGACCGCGCTCATCACCGGTGAGGTCGATATCATCAACGATGTTCCGGCGGACGCAAAGGATACTATCGCCAACACCGAGGGGCTCAATGTTGTCGGGACCGACATCAAAAACATCCATATCTATGTCTTCAATACCAAAAACGAGGACAGCATCATGTCCAATCAGAAATTCCGCCAGGCGCTGACGATGGCCATTGACCGCCAGACGCTGGTGGACACCCTCTGGACCGATTATGCCAAGGTCCCCAACGGGCACCAATTTGAGAGCTATGGGGATCTGTATATCGAGGATTATCCGGGCGTTTCGTACGACCCGGAAACGGCGCGCGAGCTGGTCAAGGAGTCCGGTTACGACGGCGAAGAGGTTATTACCATTGAGATGGCGGACGGTTATTACACCAACGGCAATCAGGCCGGTGAGGCAATCGTCGGCATGTGGGCGGATATCGGCGTCAAAGCAAAGGTCGTCTATACCGACCAGTTCTCTTTTCAGGCAGATGTGCGCGCATGGTCTTCCGCTTCCCGGTTTGATAACCCGCTGGGCGCGCTGTGGCTGCTGTTCGGCACCGGCTCCAGCCCTGCGAACGAGGAAAAGGGCAGCTGGACCCCGACCGAGGAGTTTGTCGCTGCGGGCAATACCCTGATTGACAGCACGGATCTTGAGGAGCAGCGCGAGGCGGCCCGCACCCTGATGGAGGTGTTCGATACCTACTGCCCCGGCACCTATCTCTATCAGGCGGAGGATCTCTATGGAATCCGCGACGGGCTGGATTGGGATATGACCTATTGTGAAAATCAGATCATGCCCTTCCGCGCAGATGACTTAAAGGTCACCGGCTGATCTGCGGCGCAAAACCAAATCACACCACAGCAAGGCGCCTGTTTCCCGCCGCAGCGGGATCGGGCGCTTTGTAAAATCACGGCTTACGGAACGGAATAAACCGAAAAAAGGAATGAGATGCAGATGATGGAAACAGTCTGCCGAAAGCAGCGCGCGCTGCTTTCGGTCAGGGACCTTAGAACCTATTACTACACTGCCGGCAGGGCGCTGCCCGCAGTGGACGGGGTGGATTTTGAGCTGCACCCGGGGGAGATTATCGGCATTGTGGGGGAGGCTGGCTGCGGCAAGAGCACGGTGGTGCGCACCCTGATGGGATTGATTGACCCGGTATCTTCCCGCAGGGAATCTGGTACGGCCCTCTTTGACGGCAGCGATCTGTTCTCCCTGTCCGCCAAGCAGCTGTGCCGGGTGCGCGGCAAGCGGATTGCAATGATCTTTCAAAACCCGCTCTCTGCGCTGGATCCCGTCTACACCGTCGGCAACCAGATCATGGAGATGCTGCTCCTGCATGAAAAGATGACCCGCTCACAGGCGCGCAGCCGGGCAATCGAACTGCTGCGGGAGGTCAATATCCCATCGCCGGAGCTGCGGGTGGACCAATACCCGCATGAGCTGTCGGGCGGGATGCAGCAGCGGGTTCTGATTGCGATTGCACTGGCCTGCAATCCCCAGATCCTGATCGCCGACGAGCCGACAACCGCCCTTGACGTGACGGTGCAGGCACAGATCTTGGAACTGTTGCGGCAGCTGCGGGACCGGCTTGGGATCGCGGTGATCCTTATCACCCACAATATGGGGGTTGTCGCAGAGCTGTGCGACCGGATGCTGGTGATGTACGGCGGTGTGGTCGTGGAGGAGGGGGACTGTGCGCAGGTATTTGCCCGACCGCTGCATCCCTATACCAAAGGGTTGCTCGAGGCAATCCCGAGCGTGGACGAGGACAGCACGCGGCTTTGTGCAATTCCCGGACAGATCCCTGTCTTTCAGGTGCCGGTACAGCGGTGCCGTTTTGCGGACCGGTGCGCCCAGAGCACAGACCGGTGCCGCGCGCAGGAGCCGCCGCTGATACCGCTGGCGGGTCAGCGCGGATGCCGCTGCTGGCAGGTTGCGCATGCGGCGTATTTGCAAGCCGAAAAATGCGGCGAGGAGGAAAACTTGAATGGATGAACGGCAGGTTATTCTGCAAACAGAACACCTTGAAAAATATTACCCGGTCAAAAAGGGACTGCTCTTCCCGAGGGAGATCGGCCGTGTACAGGCGGTCAGCGATGTTTCTTTTTCGCTGCATCAGGGGGAGATCCGCGGGGTGATTGGGGAGTCCGGATGCGGGAAAAGCACGCTGGCCCGTCTGCTGATCGGTCTGGAAACGCCGACCGGCGGAAGCATCCGCTTTTTGGGTGTGCAGCTGGAAAAGGGGGTCCCGGCCGAGTTGCGCCGCGAGATCCAGATGGTGTTTCAGGACCCCTATTCGGCGCTGGATCCGCGGATGTCGGTGCGCAGAATTCTGGAGGAGCCGCTGCGGATTGAGGGGAAAAAGGGGGAAAAGGCGCGCAGGGAGGTCATTCTGCCCCTGCTCGATCAGGTCGGGCTGCCGCAGGAGGCGCTCAAAAAGTACCCGCACGAATTTTCCGGCGGGCAGCGACAGCGGATCTGTATCGCGCGTGCGCTGGTGTCCAATCCAAAGCTTCTCTTGTGCGACGAGCCGGTCTCTGCGCTGGATGTGTCGATTCAGGCGCAGATCCTGAACCTGTTCAAGGATCTGCAAAGGCAGTATCATCTGGCTTTTCTTTTTGTGTCGCATGATATGAGCGTGATCCGCTATATCAGCGATCGGGTCATTGTGATGTAT
>CALXBJ010000088.1 GCA_944386515.1 uncultured Pygmaiobacter sp. | reverse complement strand
CCTGCACCCCGGCCAAGGCGTCGTCCCCGCGCGGGCGGGGCCGTTCTGCGCCCGGCCCCGCGCGGCGGGGCCTTTCTGCGCCCTGCCCCGCCGGGCAAAAGCCGCCGGGCCAAAGCCGCCCGCCGCGTTCCTCTTCCTCCTCCCCCCCAAAAAACGCCCTGCACCCTGCCGTGGGGCCGCGCTCAGAGCACCTTTAGCGCGTCCCCCTCGCCGAGCGCGGCGGGCGCGGCGTCCGCTTCCCGCAGCGAAAAATCGTCCCGCAGCAGGTCGTGGGCCGGCAGCTGCCGGCGCGGGGCCGGGTCGACCCACCAGCTGCAGAACCCCCGCAGCGCGTCGGGCGCGTGGGTCAGCTCGTGGGGGGTGCGGGCGGCGTCCTCGGGCCGGTGCTCGTCGTGGCGCAGCGCCGGCAGGGTGCGGATCAGGTTTTTGCAGCTGTCGAAGATCTGCAGCCGGGGCCGGGTTTTGCCCTTTGCGCAGCGGCGGGGGGCCAGCCACTCCCGCACCGCCAGCCAGCCGGCCACCCGCTCGTTGCCGGTCGCGGTGAGCGGGATCCCCCCCTCCCAGAACAGCGCGGCCGCGCTGCGGCCGGTCTCCTGCCGGCGGTTCCACAGGTCGGGCGGGGCGAGCCACGCCTCGATCCGCTCGCCGCCGGCGGCCTGCCGCAGCCGCTCTGCCGCCTCGCTGATGATATGCCCCCGGCCGTCCCGGCCGAGGCCGTTGTCCCGGCCCTCGTAGACCTCGCGGTAGACCACCGCGCCGCCCTCCTCGTCGACCGCGAACCAGTAGGCGGCCAGCATATCCATGCCGTAGTCGAGGCTGACATACCGCCGCCAGTGGCCGGGGATCGCGAAGGGGCGGATCACATGGGCCGCGCGGTCGAACTCGGGGAAGTACTGCCCCTCGAAGAGGTCCCAGCAGCCGTCGAGCCAGGCGCGGCGCTGGCGCTCGGGCAGGGCGGCGAGGGTGCGCAGGTAATCGGGGTCGTTTTGCAGCAGCACCTCGTTGTCGTAGACGGTCGCGGGGATGAAGGTGTAGTCCTCCTCCCGCTCGCCGGGGCGGTAGCGGCGGTCGATGAAGAGCCGCTTGACCCATCCGTGGCCGACCCCGCCGGGGTTACAGGTGAGGTAGAACCGCTTGGGGAAGGCATTTGCGCCGCGCAGGCAGGCGGTCAGGGTGGAGAACTGGAACTCGGTGAACTGGGTGGCCTCGTCGAGGAAGATGACGTCGAACTCCTGCCCCTGGTAGCGCAGCACATCGGTCTCGCCGTCGCAGTAGCCGAAGAGGATGCGGCTGCCGCCGGGGAAGGAAAAGCTCTTGTCGCTGTCGCGGTAGAGCGCGATGCCCTCGAGGTCGGCGCGCATGGGGAGGATATGGTTTTCGCGCAGCTCGGGGAAGGTGCGCCGCAGCAGCAGGATGCGGATGCCGGGGTAGCGGATGGCGAGGCCGGCGGCCTTTTTGCGGACGGCCCAGCTCTTGCCGCCGCCGCGGGCGCCGCCGTAGGCGACAAACCGGCTGCGCGCGAGGAAGAACTGCCGCTGTTTCCCGTTGGGGCGGCCGATGCTCCAGGTCCTCATTCGATCAGCGCGGCGGCGTCCTCGTCGATGAGGACCCGCAGCGCGCCTCCCTGGGCCTCCCGCGGGGCGGCGCGGTCGAGCAGGATCTTGGCGGCATCCAGCCGCTGGGCGCAGCTGGCGCGCTCATCCCGCAGGGTGCGCAGCAGCGCCTCGACCGCCGCCGGCGCGGCCTGCTCCAGCAGCAGCCGCAGCGGCGCGCCGGGCGGGGCGGGGGCGGCTTTTTTTGCCGGATGCGCGGTGAAGCTCCCCCCAAAATCAAGGGCGGGTTTTGCCCCAAAGCCACCGCCTTGGCCGGGGGCGGGATCCGGGTCGGATCCCGCATCCGGCGCGCCGCCGGGGGTGGGAACAAGCGCGCTGTTTGGGGTGCTGGGGGTGTTGGGGGTGTCCTGTTCCCCCGCACTGTCCGGGGCGTTTGGGCTGTTCGGACTGCCCTGTTCCCCCGCGCCGTCCGCGCTGTCCGGGACTTTCGGGACATCCTCCGCGCCGATTTTGGCGGCGTCCTGTCCGGGGGTGGCGGGGCTTTCCGCCGCAGGGGTCCCCCGCCGGCCCTTTTGCTCCGCGGGTTTGGGTTTGCCCGCAGGGCCGTCGCCCTTCGCGCCCGTCCCTTCCGCGCCGCCAGCCGGTGCGCCGGGCGGGGTGTTCGGGCCGTTTGGGATGACGGGGATCTCCGTCCCCTGTTCCCCCGCGCTGTCCGCGCCGTTTGGGCCGTTTGGGGCGTCCTGTCCCGCGTCCCGCGTCGTTTCGGCCGCCGGGGCGGCGGCGGGGGCAAGCGGAGCCGACGGCTCCGCGGGCCTTTCCGCCGGCGTCTCGGCCGCCGGCCTTTCTGCTGTCTCTCTCACCCGCATCAAATCGGGGGCCTCCTCTCGGTGTCTTGCTTTGGGCGGCGCGGCAGCTGACGCCGCCGGCAGCTCCTCCCGCGCTGAAAAATCTCCTGCGGGCCGGCCTT
>CALXBJ010000087.1 GCA_944386515.1 uncultured Pygmaiobacter sp. | reverse complement strand
TATCTGGATCTTCCGCGGCACCCCGCTGATGCTGCAGCTCTTTTTTATCTATTACGGCCTGCCCTTTCTCGGGATCGCGTTTGACCGCACGACCTCGGCGGTGGTGACCTTTGTCCTCAACTATGCGGCCTATTTTGCCGAGATCTACCGCGCTGGCATCCAGTCGATCGACCGCGGCCAGCACGAGGCGGCAAAGACCCTCGGCTTTACCCCGTGGCAGACGATGCAGTTCATCATCCTGCCCCAGACGGTCAGCCGGGTGATCCCGCCGGTCTGCAACGAGACCATCACGCTGGTCAAGGACACCGCGCTGGTCACCGCGATCGGGGTGGGGGAGCTGCTGAAGGCCGCCGAGGGCGCGGTCAACCGGGATATGGATATCACCGCCTATGTGCTGGTGGCCCTGATCTATCTCGCGCTCACCTTTGTGCTCACCGTCGTCTACGAGCGGCTGGAAAAGCGCTTCAGCCGGCACCAGAAAAAGGAGGGTGAGTGATGTCGATCCTATCTGTTGAAAATGTGACCAAGAAGTTCGGCGGGTTTGAGGCGCTGCGCGGGGTTTCGCTCAGCATGGAGCGGGGAGAGGCCGTGGCGATCATCGGCTCGTCCGGCAGCGGCAAGTCGACCCTCCTGCGCTGCATCAACAACCTTGAGCGGGTCTCCGGCGGGCGGATTGAGATCGACGGCGAGCTGCTGGTCGACACGGTCAACGGCCAGCCGAAATACCCGCCCGAGCGGGAGCTGCGCCGCATCTGCATGAAAACGGGCATGGTGTTCCAGCAGTTCAACCTTTTCCCGCACCTGACCTGCCTTGAAAACATCACCATCGCACCGATCAAGATCTTGGGGCAGAACCGGGCGGATGCCATCGCGAATGCCGACCGCCTGCTGCGGCTGGTCGGGCTGGAAAACAAGGCGGACAGCTATCCGGCGATGCTCTCCGGCGGACAGCAGCAGCGGGTGGCGATTGCCCGTGCACTGGCGATTGACCCGCAGATCATGCTGTTTGACGAGCCGACCAGCGCGCTGGACCCCGAGCTGACCGCGGAGGTCATCTCGGTCATCACCAAGCTCGCGCAGCAGGACATGACCATGCTGATTGTCACCCACGAGATGGAGTTTGCCCGCACGGTAGCCGACCGGGTGCTCTTCTTTGAGGACGGGCAGATCATCGCGGGCGGAAAGTCCGCCGAGTTCTTCTCAAACCAGCAGAATGAGCGGATCCGTCGGTTCTTGAGCGGGTTTCAAAAATGAGCCGCCCTCTCAATGGAGAGAAGGCGGGAGCGAACGGGCAGGGGAATGCCGAAAAGGCGCCCCTGCCTTTTTTTGAGGGCGCGGGATGAAGGGCGTCGGCAGGGGGGCTTTTTGCAGCGGGACGGGCGGCGGCTCCGCATTGTGTTTTGGCTCCCGCCATGCTATCATAAGAGCAGCGGGCCGGCGGATGCCGCCGGCGGGGAGGGACAAAAAATGCAGTTTAAAAAGGTTTGGATGTCTCCCGATACCCAGAAAAGGAGCAGCTATGTGCTGCGGGTGTGGGGCGGTGTTTTCGGGATTGTGCTGCTGATGCTGCTGGCGGTTGTCGGCGGGATGCTGCTCATCTCTGCGCTCGGGCTGCCGCGGGAGATCAGCTCCCTGCTGCTGGTCTGTGCAGCAACGGCTCTGGCGGCGCTGCTCGCCCTGCGGGTAGGCTGGAGGTCGGTGCAGGATGCGGCCGTTTTCATCCTGACCGAGGACGACCGGCTATTTGCGGCGGACCTGCGCGCGCCGTTGCCCTGCGGCAAAAATCTGATCGACACCGCAAGGGGGATCAGCAAAACGCAGCGGTCTTTGCGCGGGTTTGCCGAGCATCCCTTTTTGCCCGGCAATGCCGTGGAGCTGCTTACGGTCCAAAAAATCCGGGAAAACCGCGGCTATTATGCGGTTCGATGCCGGGTGCGCGGCGCGGACCGCCGGACCTTGGAGCACACTTATTATATCGTCAAGGGGTATGAGGATGAGGAGATGCTGCTGCAGCAGCTCGAGCGCAGGCGCAAGGACGAGACCGGGCCGGAGCTTTTGGCCAGCCGGATGCCCCGCTATATCCTGCTCAGCGCGCTCGCCTGCGCCGCTCTCATCGCCCTGTGCGTCCTCAGCCATCCGGCATTTGGGGTGCTGGCACAGCAGATTTATTTTCCCTGCCTCGCGCTGACGGTTGTCGCGGTTTTCTTCTTGTTTTACTTTATCCTGCGCTACCGCCGCGGCGAGTGAAGTACAGGCACAAAAAGGGAAAGAGGGGACGGGAGCGTTGGAATATACTGAAGAGCAGCTCGCCGAGGCAAAGCGCCAGATTGATTCGACCCTGCACAAGCTGCGCCAGACGGTTAAGACCTTTGAGGGGAAGGCCGAGCCGTCCCGGTATCGGTCCCAGCTGACACTGGCCCGGCGCCGGATTGAGGCGTTTTCGATTGCAGCGGCGCTGATTGAGCAAAAGCTGCAGCAGGGCTGCCCGCCAGACGGGGCAGAAAAGGAGCAGACGGACGAATGATCTCCGGAATTTCGGACCGATGGGGCGGGAAAAACCGTCTTTTCTAATCGACAGCCGCGGCGCGCGGCAAAACAGGAGGGTTTTTTTATGCGAAAAAACTTTGGAGCGAAACCTTGGACCTACCCGCAGCCGGTGTTTATCCTCGCCGCCTATGACGAGGCGGGCGCGCCCAACGCGATGAATGCCGCGTGGGGCGGCATCAGCGAGGCGAATGAGTTGTCCATCTGCATCAGTGCCGGTCACAAGACGACCGAGAACATCTTGGCGCGGGGCGCCTTTACCGTCAGCATGGCGACACAGGCGCAGCTTGTGGCCTGCGACTTTGTGGGGATTGTCTCGGGCAATGATGCGGCGGACAAGATGGAAAAGGCGGGCTGGCACACCACAAAGTCCGACTTTGTGGACGCCCCGCTCATCGACGAGCTGCCGATGGCGGTCGAGTGCCGCCTTATCAGCTATGACCCGGACAGCTGCCGGCTGGTGGGGGAGATTGTCAATGTCAGCGCCGATGCGTCGGTGCTGGATGCGGACGGACGGATTGACCCCGACAAGCTGCAGCCGATCATCTTTGACCCGATTCACAGCGCCTACCGCAAGCTGAGCGAGGTCGTGGGCAAGGCGTTCCACGACGGCGCCGCGCTGAAATAAGACCCTGCGGAACAGGAGAGTGCAAAAGACAAAAACAGCCCGGTGCAAAAGCCGTCTTTCGAGGGGGGATCCTTCAAAAGACAGGGCTTTTGCACCGGGCTGCAGTTGTAAAACGG
>CALXBJ010000086.1 GCA_944386515.1 uncultured Pygmaiobacter sp. | reverse complement strand
CGAGGGTAAAATCGCTCTCCCCGTCCCCGAGATAGACGAGGGTGAACCCCTCTCCCTCCTTGCGCCGCACCTCGGCAAAGCCGAGCGCCTTTTGATAGAACGCAAGGCTCTTTTCAAGGTCGAGGACGTTGAAGTTGAAGTGATTGAATCGAAATTTCATGCCGGCATCCTCCCTGTTCGCTCACCGCGCGACGCGGCGGAACCGCTTTTCTTTTATCCTACCACACCCGCCGCTTTCCCGCCAGCGGAAAGTGTGGTATAGTGTCCTTTATAAAGGGATTTCCCCCCTGATAAAAACGGGCGCCTGCCCAAAGAAGGGATCTTCTCCATGCACACAATTCTCTGGTTTGTCTATTTTTGGCTTTATCTGATCGCGGTGCTGCCGTTCTATTGGTACCTGCGCCGGCTTGAAAAGCGGGGCGAACAGGCCCGCTGTGACGCGCTGCTTCACCGCACGGTCGGCCGCTGGGCGCGCCGCTTAATCCGGGCTGCCGGTGCAAAGGTGACGGTGGACGGATTGGAAAAGATGCCCGCCGGGCCGGCGGTCTATGTCGCGAACCATCAGGGCTACTTTGACATCCCGATGGTGCTGGGCTATCTCGGCGATGACACAAAGCCCCTCGTCGCAAAAAAGCAGATCGACCGCATCCCGCTGATCCGCCGCTGGATGCGGCTGCTCCACTGCGTTTTTATCGACCGGGACAATCCACGCCGCGCGGTCGCCGCGCTGAACGAGGCCGCCGACTGGGTGGCAAAGGGCTATTCGATGGTGATCTTTCCCGAAGGGACCCGCAGCAAAACCGGCGAGGTGGCGGAGTTCAAGAGCGGTGCGTTCAAGATCGCCCAAAAAAACAAGGTGCCGGTGGTGCCCTTTGTCCTCGACGGCACCGCCGAGCTGATGGAACGCAACGGTTACTGGATCCACGGCGGCCCGGTGCGGATGCGGGTGCTCGACCCCATCGACACCGGCAGCTACACCAAGGAGGATTGGCGCGCGCTGCCCGCCCTCTGCGAGGAACGGGTACGGCAGGCGCTGGCCGAGATGCGGGCGGAGCGGCAGTCTTGACAGCGATCAGGGAAGGATCTATAATAAGTAATCAGTTACCTAATTGAGCGGAGGTCCTACTCCATGGTGATGCCATTCGGGCTGAAAATCGCTATTATCAACCGCGCCTTTCGCAAGCGGATGGACGAAAAAGCCGCAGCGTTGGGGCTGACCTCCGTACAGCTGCGGGTGCTCAGCTCGATTAGCCGGTTGGAGGAACGAGGAGAGGAGATCCATCAAAATGACCTCGAGCGGATTGAATATGTAACCCACCCCGCAATGACCAAGCTGCTGCAGCGGTTGGAGGCCAAGGGAATGATCCGCTGCGCGCCGAGCGCGATGGATCGCCGTTACAAGCAGATTCACTGCACCGCTCAGTCCGCCGGCATCCACAAACTGGTTCTCGCACAGGATGCCGAGGTTTTTGACGAGTTGTGCCGGGATCTGTCAACGCAGCAGCGGGAACAGCTGGTGGCGTTGGCGGATCTTCTGCTTGAGCGCATCGGTTCGGAATGATTTTTGGGCAGCGTGCCCGCACAGGCTGCGTTGCCTGTTTTTTTGCCCAATTAAGTAACTTGTTACTTAATTTAAGGAGGAACCTTTCCATGGAAAACACAGCAGAAAGTAAAAAACAAAGCCCATTTGCCAGCGAACCGGTTGGAAAACTGATCCTCCGGTTTGCAATCCCCAGCGTGATCGCACTGCTGGTCAACTCTCTGTACAATATCGTCGATCAGATCTTCATCGGCTGGGGCGTAGGGTATCTGGGCAACGGTGCGACCGCTGGGGCGTAGGGTATCTGGGCAACGGCGCGACCAATGTTGTCTTTCCGATCACAATTGTCGCACTGGCCCTTTCGATGATGATCGGCAACGGCGGTGCGGCGCTTTTGAGCCTTAAGCTGGGTGAGGGCGAACAGGCCGCCGCCCAGAGAGGGGTCGGCAATGCGGCGGCACTGTCGGTGCTGGTCAGTTTGGTGCTGACAGCGCTGTTTCTTCTCTTCATCGACCCGCTCCTGACCCTGTTTGGCGCCACCGATCTGCTGCGCCCCTACGCACTTGAATACGGCTTTATCATCGGAATCGGGCTGCCCTTTATGATAATTTCCGCCGCAATTAACTCAATGATCCGTGCGGACGGCAGCCCGAAGTATGCAATGTTCTCGATGGTGATCGGCGCGATTTTAAACGTGATCCTCGACCCGGTCTTTATCTTTATCTTTGACATGGGGGTGCAGGGGGCCGCCCTTGCAACCATCATCGGACAGATTGCATCCTTCATTGTCTCGGTGATTTACCTGCCACGGTTTAAGACGGTGCGGCTGGAATCCGCCGCCTTTCGGCTACGGTGCAGGACCTGCGCCAATATTTTGACCTTTGGGCTGAGCAGCTTTATCACCCAATTTGCAATCACCATTGTCATGGCGCTGACCAACAATCTGTTGGCAGTCTACGGTGCACAGTCGGTCTATGGGGCCGAGATCCCGTTGACCGCGACCGGTATTGTGATGAAGGTCAACCAGATCATGATCTCGATTCTGTCGGGCATTGCGACCGGTACCCAGCCGATCATCGGTTTCAATTACGGGGCGCGAAATTTCACAAGGGTCAAGTAGGCACTGAAGATCTCTCTGATTGCGTCGGAGGTCGTCTCGATCCTCGCATTTCTGCTCTTCCAGTTCTCCCCGATGACGGTAGTCTCGCTGTTCGGGTCGGAGGAAGGGCTGTATAACGAGTTTGCCGTCAAGGCTTTCCGCATCTTTTTGCTGCTCTGCCCGCTGACCGGTTTTCAGACCGTCGCCGCAGTTTATCTGCAGGCCGTTGGCAAACCGGTCAAATCCGCCGTGCTCTCACTGGCGCGGCAGATTATCTTTTTCGTGCCGGCCGCGCTTCTGCTTCCCCTTCTCCTCGGTGCAGACGGGGTACTCTGGACCGGCCCGGTCGCAGACGGTCTGGCCTTTCTTTTATCGGTTGGGCTTCTTCTGTCCGAAAAGAAACATCTTAACCGGCATCATCCCCATCAACCGGCTCAAAAAGAAGGAGGAATCGAATCATGAAAAACCGAGTCATCACCATCAGCCGCGAATTTGGCAGCGGCGGGCGCACCATCGGCAAGCAGGCAGCCGCCGCACTGGAAATCCCCTGCTATGACAGCGAGTTGGTGCAGAGGATTGCCGAGCAGAGCGGTTTCGACCCGGCCTATATTGAGGACAACGGCGAAGATGCCCCCGGCGGGCCGATTGTCTCGGCCTTTTCCCACCGACGCGGCGGCCCAAATAGCTCAGATTATCTGTGGACCATTCAGTGCCGGATCATCACCGAGTTGGCCGAAAAGGGGCCATGTGTCATTGTTGGGCGGTTCGCGGACTACATCCTGCGGGATAAAGCCGACTGTCTGCGGGTTTTTATCCATGCAGATGAGGCGTTCCGCTCCCGCGGATCCTGAATGAGTACGGCGAACGGAACCAGCCTGTGGCGCAGCGGCTGAGGGAGAAGGACAAGCGCCGTGCCGCCTATCACCGATTCTATACCGATATGAAATGGGGATATGCAAAAAATTATGATCTAACCCTCAACAGCGGCACGCTTGGCATCGACCAGTGCACCGAGATTATCGTCGGACTGTATCGGCAAAAAAACAGAATAAGATAGAAAAAAGAGGGAAACGCTGCGTAGCGTCTACGTAGCGTCCCCCTCTTTTTTCTGATTCCGCTCAATCCGCCACGATCGCGGCAAAACTGCCGCCGGCGAGCCGGCACAGCTCCTTGGGGTCCAGCTCGACCTGCGTGCCGATCCTCCCCGCCGAGACCATAATGGTCTCAAGTCCCTCGGCACTGGCGTCAAAGACGGTCGGATACCGCTTTTTCATCCCCAGCGGGCTGCAGCCGCCCCGGATATAGCCGGTGACCTTGTTGATCTCGGCGACGTGGATCATCGCGACCGATTTCTCCTCTACCGCCTTTGCCGCCCGCTTGAGGTCAAGCTCCCGCTCAACCGGCAGGCAGAAAACCGCAAAGCCGCCGCTTGCGGCACGGGTCACCAGCGTCTTGAAGACCCGCGCCGGGTCCTGCCCCAGCTTGCGGGCTACCCCCGCGCCGTCAATCACCCCGTCCGAATGGTCGTAGCTGTGAGGGGTATAGGGAACCCCCTCCTTTTCCAACAGACGCATCACATTTGTCTTTTCCTCTTTTTTGGCCATCCCGGCCACCTGCCTTTTCCCCGTCCTGCGGGATATTTTTTACAATTTGTTATATTTATCTTTTAAATTACAATTTCTTGATCAGTCGGGTGAAAAATTCCACCGTTTTGCCCACCGTCTCGACCGGGACCCGTTCGTTGTCATTGTGGATTAGGCCCCGCTGCTCGGTGCTGAGGGCCATCGCCGAGAACTTGAACACATTTTCGCAGATCGCCGAGAAGTGGCGCGAATCCGAGCAGGCGATCATCAGGTAAGGGGTGACAATCGCCTCGGGCCAGGTCTCGGACACCGCCTGTGAGAGGGTGTCCCACGCCGCGCCCGAGAGGTCGGCATAGGGGGAGGCATTGGTCCCGTGCAGCACCCGGACCTCGACGGCCGGGTCCTTTATCGCACTGCGCAGATGGTCGGCAGCCTGCTCCACCGTTGTGGTGTTAATCAGCCGCAGGTTGACGGTGGCGGTCGCCTCGTTCGGCATCACATTGGACTGCTTGGAACCGCGGGCCATCGTGAAGGCCATCGTGGTGCGCATCATCGCATTCAGCTCACCGCCGAGCTTTTCCGCCAGAGCGCAAAACAGCCCGCCAAAGCACCACAGGTTTGCAAAGACCACCCGCAGCCCGAACGGGGCATAGGGGCCGACGGTGCGCAGCATCTCCCGCACCGGGGTGGTCAGCTTTGCGGGGAAGGGATGGTTCTCGCAGGCGACCACCGCCCGGCTGAGGATCCCCACCGCGCTGTGCCGGGGCGGGTGGCTGGCGTGTCCGCCCTCGCTGCGGGCGATGATCTGGATGTCCGCCATCCCCTTTTCCCCGATGCCGACCACTGCCATCGGCCTCGTGACACCGGGAAAGACCCCCTCGACCACCGCGCCGCCCTCATCGACCACCATCGCCGGTTTTACTCCCCGCGCACGCAGTGCCTCAACCGCCGCCGGCGCGCCGGTCCCGCTGACCTCCTCATCCCCCGCGAAGGCGAAATAGAGGTCGTTTTGGGGCACAAAGCCCTCCCCGATCAGCTTCTCCGCCGATTCCAGAATCCCCATCAGGGTGATCTTGGTATCAAGGGTCCCCCGCCCCCAGAGCTCCCCCTCGATCACCTCGCCACAGAAGGGCAGGTGCTGCCAGCGGTCCTCCTCGACCGGGACGACGTCATAGTGGGCCATCAGCACCACCGGGGCCGCACTGCTCTTGCCCGGCCAGCGCAGCAGCAGCTCGGTGTGGTCGAGCTGTTCGCAGCTGCAGGCGGCAAAGACCTTGGGGTACAGCTCAGGCAGCAGCGCGCGGAAGGCCGCAAACTGCGCCTCGTCAAACTGCGCCGGGTCGGCATTTGAGACGGTTGGGATCCGCACCATCCGGGCGAGATGTTCAACTGCTGCCGCGCCATTGACCGGACAGGGGTCTGCCGCAGTCTGTGCGCCTTCCGCTTTGGGACGAAATGCCGCGGCGCGCAGCATAAGCAGTGCAAGAAATGCTGCGATCAAAAGCGCCAAAATTAGGACTACCTGCATCGCGAGGACCTCCTTTGCCGCCTCTTCCGGCGGTCTTTTCTATTTGTGACAGTATACCACATTTTGGGGGACGGCGCACCTCTTTCCGCCTTTGCGCGGGATGCCTTTCCGCAGCGCGAGGCCGATCCCCCCCCATGTCTTCAAGAGGGGTTCGCTATTCCTTCCACGCGGCTGTGAGCCGGTCGACGGCGGCGGCAATCTCCTCCTCGCTGAGGGTGCCGTATCCCAGCACAAGCCCTGCGCCGGGCAAGCCCTGCGGCGGCGCCCCATAGCGGGAAAGCCCCCACAGCCGCACGCCGGCGGCGGCAGCGCGGTCAACCAGCTCCTGCTCGGTCAATCCCAGCCGGAGCACCGCCACCAGATGCAGCCCGGTGTGCGCCCCCAACAGGGTCAGCCGGCTGCCGAACGCACATCGCAGCGCCCCCACAAGCGCGTCCCGCCGCCGCCGATACTGCCCTCTGGCCCGGTTGAGGCTGCGGGTAAAGTGCCCGCCGGAGAGGAAACGCGCCATCGTCTGCTGCTCCAGACGGGAAACTGTGCAGGAATATCCCGCAAACCGCTGCCGCCAGCGCTCCAGAAGCAGCGGCGGCAGCACCATATACCCGATGCGGATGCCGGGTGCAACACTGCGGGAAAAGGTGCCGACATAGATCACCTGACCATGGGGGTCCAGCCCCTGCAGCGAGGGGACCGGCTTGCCGTCAAACCGAAACTCCGAGTCATAATCATCCTCCACAATCAGCCGTGCAGGGTCGGCGGCAGCCCATCGCAGCAGGTCGAGCCGGCGGGCAACCGGCATCATTGCGCCGGTTGGGAACTGATGCGACGGGGTGACATAGACCGCCGACGCATCGACATCCGCAAGCGCCTTCACCTGCAGGCCCGCTTCATCCACCGGCAGGTTCAGGATGTCAAGGCCGTTGTTCGCAAAGATGCGCTGTGCCTTGGGATAGCCCGGCTGCTCCAGCGCAATCCGCCGCCCAAGCAGCGGCGCCAGCACCCCGAGCAGGTATTCCATCCCCGCCCCGACCACAATCTGCTCGCTGGTGCAGCGCACCCCCCGCAGCTCATGCAGATAGCCGGCAATCGCGCCGCGCAGCTCAGGCTCTCCCTCCGCCGGGCCATGGTTGAGCAGCGCTGGCGCGTCCGCCATGACCTCCCGCGAGATCCGCGCCCAGATCTTCTGCGGGAACAGCGAGACATCCACCCCGCTGGTTGAAAAGCTGTTTTCCGCCCCCGGCCCATCGACGGGCAGGGGTTTAGGGGGCGGCGGCTGCGGGGCCGGGATGAGCGGCGAGATATCCGCCACATAGATCCCGCTGCGCGGGCGGGAATCGAGATAGCCCTCCGCGACCAGCATCCCCAGCGCCGTCTCGACGGTGTTGAGGCTGATACCGAGATTCGCCGCGACGCTCCGCTTGGAGGGCAGCTTTTCCCCTGCAGCAAGCTGTCCCGCGGCAATCTCTGCGGCAATCCATCCGTAGAGCTGCTGATAAAGCGGTCTTGGGTCAGAGGGGTCAAAGGTCATCGGGAGATATTCCATTCCGCCACTCCTTTTCATCTGGCCTCATTAAAAAAACATTTTTTGGCTATTTTAATGAGGTCAGTTTGGCTTTACAATAACGATAGTCCAAACGGGCCACGCTGTCAAGCGGCAGCGCAAATACTGGCTTTGCCGGCAAGAGAGGGGAATCCTTTATGCAGAATAAAACTTCTTCCGCCTTTACGGTGCGCCGGATGGCGGTGACCGGTCTGCTCGCCGCGCTGGTCTTTGTCTTCAGCTGGATGCAGATCCCTATCGGCTCCATCGCCCGAATCCATCTGGGCAACGTTTTCTGCGCGCTGGGCGGGCTGCTGTTCGGCCCGCTGACCGGCGGGCTTGCCGGCGGTTTTGGCAGTATGCTTTTTGACCTGACCAATCCCGCCTACATCGCCGAATGCTGGATCACCTTTTTGACCAAATTTTTCATCGGCTTTCTCGCCGGGCTGATTGCCCGCCCGGGCAAAAAGGTCTCGATTGGCCGCGATATCGTGGCCGCGTCGGTGGGCAGCGCCGCCTATGTGGTGCTCTACCTGATTAAATCCTACATCACCATGACCATTGAGGGGCAGGCCCATGGCGCGATTGTGACCCAGCTGTATACCAAGGGGGCCACCTCGCTGGCCAATGCCGTGATGGCGGTCATCGCCTCGGTGCTGCTGGCACAGGCACTGCGTCCGGCGCTGGCGCGGGCCGGCATTTTGGGCGACAAAAAGAAGAACACCTAACACTCCGTCAATCCACAAAAAAGGCGCCGGGCTTTTGAAACTCCAAAAGCCCGGCGCCTTTTCACTCACATTTTTTCATAGGTTCCGGAGAAATCCACGCTTTCACTGATTGGTTTCCCCTCGGCAACGCTAATCCCCCGCTGCACAATCGACAGGGTCATATTCCCCTGTTCCTCACAGATCGCGCCGCCGTCTTTATAGACCAGCGCATCACCCTCTACCGTCAGCCCTTTCGCATCAAGGACAAAATGGATGGTGCCCTCTTTTTGGCCCTCGGTGATCTGCAGCGTAACCTGACCGGCGCTGCCCGGCTGCTTCGCATAGAGACCGACCCATGCGGAGACATCTGTTGCCGGCTCCGCCTGCGAAGAGGAATCCGGCACCGAGGAGCTCTCCGAGCTGTCGGGCGGCAGCGAAGAGGAGCTATCTTCCTCCGGCTGGCTTACCGAGGAAATCGGCTGGGAGATACTCTGCGGCGCGCTGCTGCTCCGATCCCCCTCACTCTGCGGGTCCGCCGAACCGAATAGGCTGCAGCCGGCAAGCAGCAGGCAGCAGGCAAGCAAAAAAGCAATTTTTTTCATTTTAATACACCTCGCAATCAACCGATTTTCCTTGTCCAATTGGCCGCTTTAGCGCCTTACAGCCCGTAAATCTGCTCGAGCACCTGCGCGACCCCATCCTCCCAGACGGTAGGCGCTTCGTACCGCGCCATCTGTTTTGCCTCCGGTGAGGCGTTGCCCATCGCAAAGCCCATCCCCGCAGCGGCGAGCATCTCCAGATCGTTGGGGCTGTCCCCAAATGCGGCAACCTGCGCCCAATCGATCCCCTTGCGGCGCAGCACCGCGCTGATGCCGACCGCTTTGGTGGTCGCAACCGGATAGATGTCAAAGTGGTCTTCCCACTGGCGTGCTCCCTGCAGCTGAGGCTGCCGGCGCAGATAGCTGTAGACCCTGCCCTCATTGCCGATTAAAAAGGAACTGAACGGCGCTTCCTTCAAATGCCGGTCCCGCAGGTGCGACTCATCCTGCAGCGGCAGAGGGCGGTCGGTGCAGCTGAGGTACATTTCGCTGACCCGTTCAAAGTCGCGATACACCCCGTATCCGCTGGGAAAGGAAAAGCTCAACGCCGCGCCGATTTTATCGCTGAATGCGGTCAGTTCCTCCACCAGCTCCGGCGTAAAGGAGGTCTGATGCAAGACCTGTCCCGCCGCATCAAGCACAATGCCCCCGTTGCCGCAGACAAAATAATCGGCCAGCGGCTCCACCATCCGCGGCACCAGCTGACGGATGCGCCCGGTCGCGACGATAATCAGCACCCCACGCCGGCGCAGCGCCTCAAAGCAGCACAGTGTGCGGTCGGTGGGCTGATTTTGTCCCTGCCAGACAAGGGTGCCGTCAAGATCACAGACAACCGCAAGCGGGGGCTGCCCGGCTACTTTTTTGATTTCCATCAATTCTCCTCCTGCGTGCCGGCTTCCGCCTTTTCCTTTTTCGCCGTATGAAGGTGCGGCAGCGGCAGCTCCGGCGCATCGACCGGCGTCTCATCCGAAAAGCCCTTAAAGCCTCGGCCCAAAACCTCGTTGACCTCTACCACCACGACAAACGCCCTATCATCCAGCGCCTTGACGACCTCCTTGAGGCGGTAGGTCTCCCGCGGGCGCAAAACCGTCATCAGGATATTATGCTCCGAACCCGCGTACATCCCGATGCCGCGCTGCAGCGTGACGCCGCGGTGGATCTTCTTTTGGATCTCGTCGGCAAGCGGAACCGGGTCCTTATCACTGATGATATAGCACATATTCGCCTTGTCGAATCCGTTGAGGATCCGGTCATTGACCATGCTGCAAACATAGATGGTAATGATCGCATAAAGCCCCGCCTCAAAGTCGCGGAACATAATCATCGCGAAGACGACAACACTGCCGTCCACCACCAAGAACATTTTTCCGACCGACATCGAGCGGAAATGGGTCTGCAGCAAGCGCGCCACCAGATCCGTGCCGCCGTTGGAGGCGCCGGATTTGAGAAAGAACACCGCCCCGACGCCGTAAATCAGGCCGCCGAACACCGCCGCCACCAAACGGTTATCCGTGACCGTCGGCAAAAAGGAGATTGCGTTCAGGATGGTGGCATAGATGGTGGAGCCGCAGAGGGTCAGCAGGGTATACCTCTTGCCCTTGATGAAAAGGGAGATCAGCAAAAACGGGATATTGAGCAGAAAAATAAAGGTACCGACGGAAACCGGCAATACCGATGACAGCACAATCGCAATACCGGAAAAGCCGCCCGCAGCAATATTATTACCAGCCAAAAACAGCTGAATCGCAAAGGCATAACAGCTGTTGGCGATCACAAAATAGAGCAGTCTGCGCAGTTCGTTCCCAAATCGAAATTCATATTTGCCCATGGCGACTCTCCTTTTCCTGTTTGCAAGAGCGGCAAATTTCATTCCATCTTTTTTCTTTTTTCAGAGAAAGCAGCACGCCGCGGCAAGGCGGCTTTTTTGCCCTTCCTTTTCCGCGGGTACGATCCTCTTTTTTCTTAGCATATCACGCAGCGCCATCCCGTGCAACCGGGATTTTGCCCGCTTTTCCCCGAGCGGATCATTTTTGTTTTTCCGCTCGTCTTTTTCCCCATTTTGCGATCAATTTTCGGAGATTTTTCCTGTTTTTTCCTCCCCTTTCTGGCTCCTCGCACAAGATGCGGCGTCAATTTTCAGGTCTGCGGGTTGTGCCGTTTTTCCTTTTCCCCCCACCGTCCGGCAGGCTGCACTGCATTTTCCTCCCTCTCGCATCCATTTTTCCGATAAAAAACGGATAGGGCCGGCGTCTTTCAGACGCCGGCCCTATCCGGGCTTTTGGCTTCACCGGTGATGGGCACCGGCGGTGTCTTCGTTACTCGATCGAGATTGCGCGCCGCTGGGGTTCGGGCGCGGCCTCCTTCTTGGGCAGGGTCAGCTCAAGCACCCCGTCCTTATAGGCCGCGCGGATGCCGTCCTGCCGGATGCCCGACACATCAAAACTGCGGCGATAGGCGCCGTAATGGCGCTCGCGGCAGAGATAGCTGCCCTGCTGCTCATCCTTTTTCTCCTCGCTGTGGACCGCGCTGACGGTCAGCAGGTCGCCGTCGAGATCCAGCTTGATATCCTCCTTCTTGAACCCGGGCAGCTCTGCACTGAGCAGGTAGCTGTCGCCCTGATCCTGAATGTCCGTGCGGCAGCGCAGCACGGTGCTAGCACTGCTGTTCCCGAAAAAGCTGTTTTCCATCTCATCAAAAAGATCCATCATCCCACGCGCGCGGCGCTCATAAGGCATCAATCCGAACATCATCGTTATTTCTCCTTTCAAACCGTCTATCTATTGTTTGTTATCTTCATTGGTTTGGGCCTGTCACAGCCGTCAGATCCGGCACATTGCTATCGACCTTCCTTTTGCTTATGCCTTCTGTTTACGCTTTTTAGTATACTGCCGCGCTGTGAACAAACTGCAGTTAAAATATGAATAAACTGTAAAAAATTAGCACTCTTACATTGAGAGTGCTAATTTTCATTTTTCGCATTATTCTGCGGTTTATTTTATATTTTTAACAGTTTGCCAAATCATATTTCTCCCAAAATCTCGCCGATTGCCCCATGCAGCACCAGATCGGCGCGCGCGTCTGCCGGCGTGGCGGATTTGTTGATGACGACCAGCCGCGCCCCGCGGCGGTACTCAATCAAGCCTGCGGCGGGCCAAACCGCCAGCGAGGTGCCGCCGACAATCAAGAGGTCGCAGCCGCAGATGGCCGCCACCGCCTCATCCAAGACCCCCTCGTCCAGACTTTCCCCATAGAGCACCACGTCCGGCTTGATGACGCCCCCGCAGGGGCAGCGCGGGATCCCTTCGCAGCCGGTAATCGCTTCTATCCCGAATGCGCGGTTGCACCGCATACAATGGTTTCGCAGCACGCTGCCGTGCAGCTCCAGCACCTTTTTGCTGCCCTCCATCTGGTGCAGCCCGTCGATATTTTGGGTGATGACGGCGGTCAGCTTTCCCTGCTGCTCCAGACGCGCAAGGGCGAGATGGGCGGCATTCGGCCGGGCATCCGGGCAGATCATCTTTTCCCGGTAAAACCGATAGAATACCTCCGGCTGCTGCAAAAAGAAATTATGACTGAGGATTGTCTCGGGCGGGACGTCATATCTCTGGTGGTAAAGCCCGTCCGGGCTGCGAAAATCCGGGATCCCGCTCTCGGTCGACACCCCTGCCCCGCCAAAAAAGACGATCCGCCTGCTCTCGTCAATCCACTTTTTCAATCTTGCTTCCATCGCCGTCCTCCTCCCTTGAACCAGCCTTTGCTTTTCCTTTATTATATCGCATCTGCCGCCGCGCCGCCAGCCTCCCCGCCGCGCCGCCGCCCTCTTCGCGCCCGGCGCGGTATACCCGCCGCCCCGCCGGGCAGAATAAAGCCGCTCTTAAAAAAGCACCGCCGGGAAAAGAACGCCGTCCGGTTTGACTTTACCTGTGCGCTTTGCTACAATTTAAATGCCTCCATTGTTCTTTTTTTGTCTTTTTTGATCTCCCCGCGAACATGGGGCTGCTTTGAGCCGGCTCGTCCTGTCTGCAGCCGGCCGTATCGACATCACCCGACGCCAAGGCCAAGCGCACCCAGACCGACCGGCGTGCGCCGCCGTCAGATCCCAAAAGGAGGAACGCAAAATGTCTGTCAAAATCTTGACCGCCCGGGAAGCGATGGATCTCGTCCCGGATGGCGCCACCGTCGCAACCGGCGGTTTTATCGGGGCCAGCTTTGCCGAGGAATTGGCAATGGAGCTTGAGAACCGCTTTCTGGAGACCGGTTCCCCCCGCGATCTGACCCTGATGTTCTGCGCCGCGCAGGGCGACCGCAAGGATAAAGGGCTCAACCATCTGGCCCATGACGGGATGGTGCGCAGGGCCATCGGTGCACACTGGGGCCTCGCGCCGAAGATCGGCCGCATGGTGGAGGAAAACAAGATCCTCGCCTATGTTTTCCCGCAGGGGGTCATGTGCCATATTCTGCGGGACTCCGCGGCACACCGTCCCGGCACCATCACCCATGTGGGGCTGGGCACCTTTGTCGATCCGCGCAACGGCGGCGGCAAGGTCAATGAGCTGACCCGCAATGCGCCGGATCTGGTTCACCTGATGCCGCTGGGCGGCCGGGATTACCTGTTCTATGATTATCAAAAGGTCGACTTTGCGCTGCTGTGCGGCACCTATGCGGACCAAAACGGCAATATCAGCATGGAAAAATGCGCGGTCACCGGCGAGATGCTCGCCACCGCACAGGCCTGCAAAAACAGCGGCGGCACCGTGGTCGTACAGGTTGAGCGGGTAGTGGAAAACGGCTCGCTGGATCCCAAAAAGGTGGAGATCCCCGGGATTCTGGTCGACGCGGTGGTCCCGGTCAGCGACATGAAGTACCATATGCAGACCTTTGACATCAATTATGATCCCTCGCTGTCCGGCGAACACCGGGTCAGCCTGCAGGCGGCGGCGCCGCTTCCCCTGAGCGATAAAAAGATCATCGCCCGCCGTGCCGCGATGGAACTGCGCAAGGGCATTGTGGTCAATCTGGGCATCGGCGCGCCGGAATTTATCTCGAATGTGGCCGCGGAGGAGGGGATCACCGATCACTTCACCCTGACCGTCGAGGCCGGCATCACCGGCGGTGCGCCGCTGGGCGGGCTCTCCTTCGGGACCAGCCGCAATCCGGACTGCATCATGTGCCAGCCCAGTATGTTTGACTACTATCAGGGCGGCGGACTGGACCAGACCTATCTCGGCTTTGCCGAGGGGGACGGCGCCGGCAATGTCAATGTCTCCAAATTCGGGCCTAAGCTGCCCGGCTGCGGCGGCTTTATCGACATCAGCCAAAATGCGAAGCAGGTCTTTTTCTGCGGCACCTTCACCGCCTCCGGGCTGAAGACCCATGTCGAGGACGGGCGGCTGGTCATCGACCAGGAAGGGCGGATCGACAAATTCCTCTCCTCGGTCGAACAGATCACCTTCAGTGCCAAAACCGCGCTGGACAGCGGCATCCCGGTGGTATATTTCACCGAGCGCGCCGTCTTCCGGCTGACCGCACAGGGGCTGGAGCTGGTCGAAATCGCCCCGGGCATCGATCTGGAAAAGGATGTCTGTGCGCATATGGCAGTGCGCCCGATTATCTCGCCGGATCTCAAGCTGATGGACAGCCGGATCTTCCGGGAGGAGCCGATGGGGCTGAAGTAATCCCCTCTCCCCGCCAAACCGCAGGCAGGGGTCTCGGCACGCAATTGCGGCTTGACGTCCCTCTTCTTTTATCCGCGCAAGAAAAATACCCGGCAGCGAAAGCGTTTCGCTGCCGGGTACTTTTTTGCACTTTTTGGCCTTTGCGCCGCCGGCCGGCCGGGATAGGGTCGACGTCACTCCCCCGGCTGCGGTTTTTCCCCCTGCGGGCCGCTTTGGTCAGCGCGCCGGTCTTCTCTGCGCAGCTGAATCAGGACGACCAGCGCGACCGGCAGCCCGAACATTCCCCAAAAGCCAAACAGCTGGGCGCCGGCGAACATCGCCAGCAGCGTTGCCAGCGGGTAAAGCCCGATCTGATGGCCGACAACCCGCGGCTCCAGCGACTGGCGCACAACGGTGATAATCGCGTAGAGGATCAGCAGCCCCAGACCCATGCCGATGCGTCCCACGATGAGCTGATAAATGCCCCAAGGGATCAAAATCGTGCCAGTGCCGAGGACCGGCAGAATGTCCACAATCGCGGTGAGAAATGCCACAAGCAACGCATTTTTTACCCCCAGCAGCGAAAACCCGACCGAGAGCTCTACAAAGGTCAGCCCCAGCAGCAATGTATAAGCCCGGGCAAATTTGAAAAGCGCGTCGACCCCGCCCTGTTTGATCCGAAACAGAAGGCTCCTGCCGCCGGGAGGCAGCAGCCGGGCCAAAAAGCTGGCCACCTTGTAGTAATCGACCGCGAAGAAAAAGCTGGCCACAATCATCAGCAGCGTCTTGACAAAAAGCCCGGGGATCCCGCTCGCGGCAGCGGTCATGGAGGCCATCAGGCTGCTGGAAAGGTTGGTCACCGCACTGCCCAGCGATTTTGCGAGATTCTGCCCCGCCGTCTCCAGCAGCGCCATTGTCTTGGGGTCCAGTCTGGAGAAAAATCCTCCCAACCAGTCCTGCACCCGGTAGATTGCAGGCTCAATCGTCTTGGTGTAGAAGCCGGGCATCTGCTGAATCAGCTCCCCCACCGCAATCACTGCCTTCGCCCCAATCAGCACCGCAACGGTAATTGCCACCGCATAAAACAGGATCAGCAGCACCACCGCGACCGGTGTGCGCGGCGCCTTTATCGCCTTTGACAGGCGGTCGGTCGGCGTTTTGAGAATAAAGGCAATGAGAAAAGCCGCAACAAAGGGCGAGAAAAAGGGCACGACAAATTTGAGCAGGCAGAAACCGAGCACCACCAGCAGCGCATAAAAACAGAATTTGATTAAAAACGCACGCATCCGTTCCAGTTCCAACGCGGACACCTCCGTAGGGTTTCTTTTATTATTATACCATGAAATGGTATCACTCGGTATCTTTTTCGGCTGTCTCACAGGAGGGAGAAGGACGAGAAAAAACGCCGTTCCTATAAACAGCATCGCGGCCCCTCGCAGCCATAATACCGTGAGAAGGCATCGGAATGATATCATCCGACATCTCTTCCGTCTGCCACGCAGGGGAGCGAGAAAAGTTCCATCTTGCAATAGCCGATGCCATAAAGCACGTTTTCCCTGCCCGCATCGCGCCGCCCACGCAAAAGTCTGCTTTTGCCCCCCTGTTTTTTGACACATTTACACTATTTTTATATAAAACGCATCAGATACTCTTTTTTCTCCAAAGTTTATTCTTTTTTTATGCGGATGCAAAAGCCTGCGCCTTTTCTTGCACGGTACAAAATGGTGCGGAAATTTTTTATTTTCACCTTGACAAACCGCGCAGGAGATGGTATAGTTTTCTTAGTTAGTTATTACTAACCTTCATTTCCTCCTCGTTCCCGCCATGAACGGGGAAGCGCCGCCCCCCCACGGCGGCGACACCTCCCTTTTGAAGCGGGCGGCCATCCCGCTTCCTGTGTGCTTGGCGGCACTGCCGCCACCTTTGCTTTTGGGCCGGCAGATAGGATCCCCTGATCCTGCCCTGCCGGCCCTTTTTTGCCGCTTTTAGTTTATCTGCAAGGAGGGTCCCTGCTGATGCTTTCCGCCCTGCTGTTTGCCGCAGCTGTGGTTTTGTGCTGTCTTTTCGCCCGCGGCCGGCTGCGCCCTACGGTGCGCCTCAGCGCCAGACATAACCCTGCTGTCGGCGGAGCGCCATCCGCTCGATCTCATACAGCTGCAGCTGCTTTCGGCGCGCCTGATGAACGCGGCGGCGAAGTTCCGCCTGCTGTGCCTGAAAGCGGCTCCAATCAGGACAGGTCTTGTGGCACCCCGCAAAAAAACGCGGACACTCTTTCTGACAAGGAAGCATAATCCTTCCCTCCCTTCTTTCCCATCCTATCGCACTTTTCTGTAAAAAACCTCCAGCGGCTTGTAAAATCCTGCACTTTTCTCCGCCGAAAAAAATCTTCCCCGGCAGTTGTACTTTTGGCAGCCATGTGCTATACTATCAATGTATTCTGACGGTACCAATGACTCCGCATACAGCGTAGGTCGATACTGATGATTTACGCGGTAGGCGGTTTTTTTTTGTACGACAGAAGCGAAATAATTTTTTTGGAGGCACTACTATGCACACCGGTACTGTGAAATGGTTCAACGAGCAGAAGGGCTTCGGCTTCATCTCTGATGACGACGGCAGCGGCGACGTCTTTGTCCACTTCTCCGCCATCGTGGCTGAGGGCTTCAAGACTCTGGCCGAGGGCCAGAAGGTCACCTTCGACGTCGAGCCCGACCCGAAGAACAGCAGCAAGATGCGTGCTGTCAACGTGACTGCTATCTGAGCAAACACGCCGGACAAAAAAGGTCTCTCCTGACGGAGAGACCTTTTCTTTTTTATCCTTTTGCGTTTTTTTGCACCCCAAAAATCAGCGCGCTTACCGCCTGCCCGCCGGCGCGGGCGTGGCCTGCGCGGTCTCGAGCAGAAAATCATAGACCGGCGCAATCTGCCCCAGCCGTTCCGCTACCGCTTCAGCGAGCTGATTTGAAAAAAGCAGCCCTGCATCACTGTCCCCGGCGCTGACGCTGATCTCCCGCAGCTCAAGCCAGCTGCGCCGCACCGGGTCGGCATCGGGATAATGCGGCCTCTTATACCGCTCCCCCATCAGGGCAAATCCCTGCGCCCGTTCCAGCGCCTGCTGCGCGGCCTGCCAGCTTGGCGCGCCGGCGAGCACCCGCCCGCGCAGCGTCTCCATATAGACCGGCGCGACGTAGTAATAGCCGCATCCGTACCGGAACCGCCCGTCGCTGAACACCTCAAAATAGAGGCAGGGCGGCGGATACCCGCCCGCCTCTCTGCGGCGGTAGACAATCCAGAGGTTATCCCGGTAAAGGGTTTTGTCCCGCGTAAACCGGGTATCCCGCCGGATTCGGCTGATGGTCTTGCCCACCGCCGGTTCAATCGAGAGATTTTTATCGATCCGGAGCAGCAGCGGGCCCAGTGCCGCCGACAGCTCCTCCATCGGCTGTTTGACCAGCGCGCGGTACTCGTCTTGATGTGCAACAAACCACTCCCGGCTGTCATGCAGCCGATTTTCAAACAAAAAATCCAGACTTTTCTGGCTCAGCGGCATCCGCCGCACCTCCTTGCCGGCCGGTTTGCACACCGCGTGCAAACCGGCTGTTCCTGTGCTGTTTCCGTTCTGTTTCGCCCTGCCGCCTTTCCTGCCGTCAGCCCTCCGGCTGCCCGCAGACCTCGATGGTTATCGCGGTGAAGAGCGCCGCGCTCCAGGGCAGCGCATCCTCGTTTGGGGAATAGGAGGCATTGTGGATCGGCAGGGTCTCCCCCTCCCACGGGCCGCTGCCGGCAAAGACATAGACCCCGGGGAAGGCTTGCAGATAGTCCCCCATATTGTCCGATGCGAGCAGCGGCGTCGCCTGCTGCACGCTGCCGCCGATCTGCTGCGCCGCCTTTGCGGCCAGCGCCGCTGCGGCGGGGTCGTTGACCACCGCCATCGTGGGAGGACCCTGCACCAGCTCCGCCTTCGCGCCGTAGGAAGCCGCGACATTTTGGGCGGTCTGTTCCATCAGGTCAATCAGCTGTGCCTGCTGTTCTGCATAGAAGAACCGGTTGGTGCCGCTGACCAGCGCGGTGTCCGGGATGATGTTCCGCGCCGTGCCCGCCGAAAAGATGCAGGGGCTGATGACAAACTGCTCAAACGCGCTGCGCCGGGTGCCCTGCACCGCCCCCAGCCGCAGCAGGATCTCGGCCGCCGGGCGGATGGGGTCGACCGTGTTCCATGGGGCGCTGCCGTGGCCGCCCTTGCCGGTGACGGTGATCTCCCAGCCCGCTACGCCCGCCATCAGCGGGCCGCTCTGGCAGATAAAGGTGCCCGGCTTCCAGTCCGGCATCAGATGGATACCGGCGACGAGATCCACCCCACCCTGTTCCTTGAGATACCGGATAATCTCCGGTGCGCCGTAGCCCAGCTCCTCCCCAATCTGGAAGCAGAGGAAGACCTCCCCCGCCAGCCGGTCCCGCAGCTGCCAGAGGATCCGCGCCGCCCCCATCAGACCCGCCGCATGGGCATCATGCCCGCAGGCGTGCATCGCACCCGGAATTTCGGACGCGAAGGGCAGGCCGGTCGTCTCGGTCATCGGCAGCGCGTCGATATCCGCCCGCAGCGCGATCCGCTTTCCCGGGCGGCTGCCGACAATATGCGCGATGACGCTGCGCCGCTCATCCACCACAAAGGGGATACCGAGTGTTTTCAGCTCCTCCGCAATTCGGGCGCTGGTCCACCGTTCCTCCCCCGCCACCTCAGGGTGACGGTGCAGCTCCCGCCGCAGCGCCACCATATATTCTCGCTGGCCCTCCGCGAGCGCCTTGATCTCTTTTCCCTCCATTGTCTGTGCCCTCCCGTCTTTTCATCGGCGGATCGCCGCCGCAATGGGTCTTTGTTTCAGCCCCATCATAGCACAGCCGCACCGTTTTCACAAGGCGGCGCTCCTCCTTCGTGCGGGACAAAAAAAGGCGGCTCCCCCAAAAAAGCGGAGCCGCCCCCTATTCTTTCCTTATTTTTCGCGCCAGCTCTCATCCGCCGGGTTATCCCGGAATGCGAGCAGCCGCGCACAGTCCTCCGCTCGGATATATCCCTCGTCGGCAGCGACACGGACCAGCGCGTCGAGGTTTGAGAGTGAGTGGTTTTCCACCGCCGCAGCGGCCAGACGGTCCAGTCCCTTCTGCATCCCATAGGTGAAGATCGAGACGATGCCCAACACCTCGGCGCCGGCATCCCGCAGCACCTCGACCACCTCCAGCACACTGCCGCCGGTTGAGATCAGGTCCTCGACCACCACGACCTTTTGCCCCGGCAGGAGCTTGCCCTCGATCTGGTTTTTGCGGCCGTGGTCCTTGCTGCCGCCCCGGACATACCCCATCGGCAGATCCAGCAGCTCGGCGGTGAGGGCGGCATGGGCGATGCCGGCGGTGGAGGTGCCCATCAGCACCTCGGCATCGGGATAATATTCCCGAATCATCCCGGCAAGACCGCTCTCGACCTGACGGCGCACCGCCGGGGCGGACAGGGTCAGCCGATTGTCACAGTAAATCGGGCTCTTGATGCCGGATGCCCAGATAAAAGGCTCGTCCGGCCGCAGGAATACCGCCCCAATCGAGAGCAGCGCCTTTGCGATTTGTTTTTCCGTATTATGCTCCATCCTGATCTCTCCTCTCATCGATGCCGCACCGCCGCCCTCAGCCGCAGTGCGTCTTGCTGTTTTTTGACGCGATTTCCGCTCTGTTTTCTCCATCTTCTCCCACAGGTCAGCCGCAGAACTCCGCGGTGCAGCGGCGGTAGGCCGCCAGCGGGTCCTCTGCTGCGGTAATCGGCCGTCCCACCACGATGTAGTCCGAACCCAGTTCCCGCGCGCGGGCCGGGGTGGTAATCCGCACCTGATCCCCCGCGCTGCCGCCCGCAAACCGCACCCCGGGGGTGACGGTCAAAAAGTCCTGCCCGCAGACCTCCTTGACGATGCCGGCCTCGAGCGGAGAGCAGACCACCCCATCCAGACCGGATGCCTTTGCGTTTTTGGCATAATGGAGGATGACCTCGTTGATCGGCCGGTCAATCAGCAGCTCCTCCCGCATCCGCTGCTCGTTGGTGGAGGTCAGCTGGGTGACCGCGATCAGCAGCGGCCGGCTGCCGTCGGGCCGGGTCAGTCCCTCCAGCGCCGCCCGCATCATCTCAGCGGTGCCGGCAGCGTGCAGGTTGATGATGTCGACATCCAGCCCCGAGAGAATCGCCATCGCCCGCTTGACGGTGTTGGGGATGTCGTGCAGCTTGAGATCGAGAAAGATCCTGTGTCCCCGCCGCTTGACCTCCCGCACGATTGCCGGCCCCTCGGCATAGAACAGCTCCATCCCGATCTTGACAAACGGCCGCTCGTCGCCGAACCGGTCAAGGAAGCGGTAAAGTTCCTCCGCGCTCGAAAAATCGCAGGCAATGATGACCTCTCTGTCCATTTTCAATTCTCCTTTTTGTATTATTTTATTTTAAAGCTCCAAAATGTTTTTTATTTTTAAGCCGTTTTTGTAATAATACTTCTAAATATTACAATTTATTTTTCCATGCGGCGCCGGTCAGGTCACGGATCCGCTCAACCCCCAGCCCGCTGAGCAGCTCAGGCAATTCCCGGATAATCCTGGGGCAGATATAGGGGTCGACAAGATTTGCCGCGCCGATTTCGACCGCCGATGCGCCGGCCATCATCATCTCGACCACCTTTTCGGCGCTGTCGATCCCGCCGATCCCGATGACCGGGATCTTCACCGCCTGCGACACCTGCCATACCATCCGCAGCGCAACCGGGAAGATTGCCGGCCCGGACAGCCCGCCGGTCTCGTTTGCGAGCACCGGCCGGCGGCGGCGGATGTCAATCCGCATCCCGAGCAGGGTGTTAATCAGCGAGATGCCGTCCGCCCCCTCCGCCTCACAGGCGCGGGCGACGGCCGCGATGTCGGTGACATTGGGGGAGAGCTTGATATAGATTGGCTTTTTTGTCACCTGACGCACCGCCCGCGTCACCGCGGCGGCCCCCTGCGGCGTTGCCGAGAAGTTGAGCCCGCCGGCGTGCAGGTTGGGGCAGGAGATATTGACCTCGATCAACCCGACCTGCTCCGCCGTGTCAATCTTCGCACAGCAGTCCCGGAACTCCTCGATGGAAAAGCCGCCGATGTTCGCGATGACCGGTTTGTGGAAATACCGCCCTATTCTGGGCAATTCCTCAGTGAGCACCGCATCAATGCCGGGGTTTTGCAGCCCGACTGCATTGAGCATCCCCTCATCGCACTCGGCAATGCGGGGGGTGGGATTGCCAAAGCGAGGCTCCCGGGTCGTGCCCTTGAAGGAAAAGGACCCGAGGATATCGAGGTCGTACAGCTGCGCAAACTCCGCCCCATAGCCAAAGGCGCCGCTTGCCGGGATGATGGGATTGTCCAGCCACAGGCCGGAGAGATTGACCCGCAGATCTACCATACCACTTCCTCCTTTTTCAGCACCGGGCCATCCTTGCAGATCCGCTTTGTGCCGTATTTTGTCCTGCAGCTGCAGCCCATACAAGCGCCGAAACCGCAGCCCATCCGCTCCTCAAAGCTCAGCTGCCCGTCGCAGCCGCAGGCATCGTACACCGCCCGCAGCATCCCCTCCGGGCCACAGGTGTAAAAGTAGTCATATCCCGTCTCAAGGTCCGCCAGCAGGTCGGTGGCAAATCCCTTTTTCCCACGGCTGCCGTCCGCAGTGGCGATCAGGACCCGGCAGCCCAGCGCGGCGAATTCCCGCTCGCCGAAGACCTCCTCCGCGCTGCCGAAGCCCAACAGTACGGTGGGGATGATACCCCGCCGGCACAGCCGCTTTGCCAGCCCGAAAAGGGGCGGCGCCCCGACCCCGCCGCCAAGCAAAACCGGCGCACTGCCGCAGCAGTCAAGATCATATCCGTTGCCCAGCCCAACCAGCAGGTCGAGCTTTTCGCCCGGCTGCATCCGGGAAAGGCGGCGGGTGCCCTGCCCCACCACCTTATAGATCAGGGTGATGCTTTCCCCATCCCAATCGGCGACCGAAATCGGCCGCCGGAGGTAGCACCCCTCCACCCGGATGTTGACAAACTGCCCCGGCGCGGTGATGGCCTCGGTATCGCCCATCAGCACCATCCGAAAGATCTCTCGGGCCAGCGGGTGGTTTTCCCTGATGGTGTAGACCCCCTGTCTCTGCATCCCGTCTCCCCCTTTTTGTAATATTTATTGATATTTTTCCGTTTTGTATTGTCCTCAATCCTCGGCGTCGATGGTCGAGACCCCCATCGTGATCTCCTCAAGCACATCCAGCAGCACCCGCACCGTCTCGAGGGCGGTGAACATAGTGACATTGTTCTCAACCGCGCAGCGGCGGATCTCATAGCCGTCGCTCTCGGCGTCGGCGCCGCCGATGACGCTGGTGTTGATGACATAGTTGACATGGCCCTGCCGCAGCGAGGTGAGGATCTCCTCGCTGCCCTCACTGATCTTGCGGCGGGTTCGGGTGCGGATGCCGTGCGCCTTGAGGAAGGCGGCGGTGCCGGCGGTGGCCTCGATGTTAAAGCCGAGGTTATAGAACCGGCGGATGAGGGGCAGCGCCTCCTCCTTGTCGGGGTCGGCAATCGTGACGAAGATGGTGCCGTAGTTTGCGACATTCACCCCCGACGCCTGCAGCGCCTTGTAGAGGGCGCGCTTGAGGCTGCGGTCATAGCCGATGGCCTCACCGGTCGACTTCATCTCAGGGGAGAGATAAGCGTCCAATCCCCGGATCTTGGAGAAGGAGAAGGCCGGCGCCTTGACATACCAGCGCTTGCGCTCGGGCGCGCAGAGGCTGGTGTAACCCTGCTCGGCGAGGGATTGCCCGAGGATGACCTTGGTGGCGATGTTGGCGATGGGGATGCCGGTCGCCTTGGAGAGGAAGGGCACCGTGCGGGAGGAGCGGGGGTTGACCTCGATGACATAGACCTCGTCCCCCACCGCGATGAACTGGATGTTAAACAACCCCACGATCCCGATGCCGAGACCGAGCCGCCGGGTGTAATCGAGGATGGTCTGCTTGACCTTCTCACTGACGCTGAAGGTCGGATAGACGCTGATTGAGTCGCCCGAGTGGACGCCGGTCCGCTCGACGTGTTCCATGATGCCGGGCACAAAGACCTCTTTGCCGTCGCAGACGGCGTCGACCTCCAGCTCCTTGCCGAGGATGTATTTGTCCACCAGCACCGGCTGGTCCTCATTGATTGCAACCGCGGTTTTGAGATAGCGCAGCAGCCCCTCCTCGTCGGCGACAATCTGCATCGCCCGCCCGCCGAGGACATAGCTCGGCCGCACCAGCACCGGATATCCGATCTCCGCCGCGACCCGGCAGCCGTCGGCGAGGTTGGTCACCGCCTCGCCCCGCGGCTGCGGGATGCCCAGCCGCTCCATAATCTTTTCAAAGCAGTCCCGGTTTTCGGCGTTCTCAATCGCCTCGACCCCGGTGCCGATCAGCGGCACCCCCAGCGCATGGAGCGGGGCCGCCAGATTGATGGCGGTCTGCCCGCCCAGCGAGGCAACCACCCCGACCGGATGCTCCAGCTCGACGACGTTCATCACATCCTCGACGGTCAGCGGCTCGAAGTAGAGCTTGTCGCTGGTGGTGTAATCGGTGGAGACGGTCTCGGGGTTGTTGTTGATGATGATCGCCTCATATCCCGCCTGCCGGATGCCCCAGATCGCGTGGACGGTGGAGTAGTCGAACTCCACCCCCTGCCCGATCCGGATCGGCCCGCTGCCGAGGACGAGGATCTTTTTGCGGTCGGAGACAACCGACTCGTTCTCGGTCTCATAGGTGGAGTAGAAGTAGGGCACATAGCTCTCAAACTCCGACGCGCAGGTGTCGATCATCTTGTAAACCGGCAGGATGCCGAGCTGACGGCGCAGCAGGAAAATCTCCCCCTCGCTCTTGCCCCACCGCTCGGCGAGGTACCTGTCGCTGATCCCCATCCGCTTTGCATCCCGCAGCACGACCGGGTCAAGCGGGTGCTCTGTGATGGCCTTTTCAAACTGGACGATGTTGCGCATCTTCTCGAGGAAGAGCAGGTCAATCTTGGTTGCGTTGTAAATCAGGCCGAGGTCCGCCCCGCGGCGGATCAGCTCGGCAATCGCGAACAGCCGGTCGTCGGTGCCCTCGCAGATGTAGCGCAGCAGATCCTCAGAGGGGGTATCGTCAAATTTTTTGCTGTGCAGATGCCACACCCCGGTCTCAAGGCTGCGCACCGCCTTGAGCAGGCTCTCCTCCAGCGTTCGGCCGATCGCCATCACCTCGCCGGTCGCCTTCATCTGGGTGGACAGCCGGTTGCTCGCCTTGGCGAACTTGTCAAACGGGAACCGGGCGATCTTGGTCACCACATAGTCCAGCGCCGGCTCAAAGCTGGCCGGGGTGTTGGCGATGGCAATCTCGTCCAGCGTCAGCCCGACGGCGATCTTGGCGCTCACTCTGGCAATCGGGTATCCGGTCGCCTTCGATGCCAGCGCCGACGAGCGGGAGACCCGGGGGTTGACCTCGATCAGATAATATTTGAAGGAATGGGGGTCCAGCGCGAACTGGACGTTGCACCCGCCCTCGATCTTCAGCGCGCGGATCAGCCGCAGCGCGCTGTCCCGCAGCAGCTGGTACTCCTTGTTGGTCAGGGTCTGGCTGGGGGCGACCACCATCGAGTCGCCGGTGTGGATGCCCACCGGGTCGATGTTCTCCATGTTGCAGATGGTGATGGCGGTGTCATTCTTGTCCCGCATCACCTCATACTCGATCTCCTTATAGCCCCGGATGCTCTTTTCCACCAGCACCTCATGCACCGGGGAGAGCTTGAGGGCATTTTTCATGATCGCGCGAAATTCCTGTTCGTTGTCCGCAAATCCGCCGCCGGTGCCCCCGAGGGTGAAGGCGGGGCGCAGCACCACCGGATAGCCGATCTCCTCCGCCGCGGCAAGTCCGGACTCCATATCCGAGGCGATGATGCTGGGCAGCACCGGCTCGCCGATCTCCTCGCACAGCGCTTTGAACTTCTCCCGGTCCTCCGCCTGTTCGATGCTCTCAAAGCTGGTGCCGAGGATCTCGACCTGGCACTCGTCCAGCACCCCTTTGCGGGCGAGCTGCACCGCGAGGTTGAGACCGGTCTGTCCGCCAAGGCCGGGCAAAATCGCGTCCGGGCGCTCGTACCGGATGATCTTAGCCACATATTCGAGGTTCAGCGGCTCCATATACACCTTGTCGGCGATGGCGGTATCGGTCATGATGGTGGCGGGGTTCGAGTTGGCAAGCACCACCTCATAGCCCTCCTCCCGCAGCGCGAGGCAGGCCTGTGTGCCGGCGTAATCGAACTCGGCCGCCTGTCCGATGACAATCGGGCCGCTGCCGATGACCATGATCTTGTGGATGTCGGTGCGCTTAGGCATGGTGCTGCATCTCCTCTCTGTCTGCCTGCTTTTCCCTCTGGTCCTCCTCCATCAGCGCGAGGAAGGTATCGAACAGGTATGCCGAATCCTGCGGCCCCGGCGCGCTTTCGGGGTGGTATTGGACGCTGAACAGCCGCTCCTCCCGGCTGCATACCCCCTCGGCGGTGCCGTCGAGCAGGTTGACGTGGGTCAGCTCGAGGCCGGTGCCGGCAAGGCTGTCGACGTCGACCGCAAAGCCGTGGTTCTGGCTGGTGATCTCGATCTTGCCGGTCAGCAGATTTTTGACCGGGTGGTTGCCGCCCCGGTGGCCGAACTTCATCTTATAGGTCTTGGCCCCGCCGGCAAGGCAGATCATCTGGTGGCCCAGACAGATGCCGAAGATCGGCAGCCTGCCGCGCAGCCGGCGCACCAGCTCGATCACCTCGACGACATCCTCCGGGTCGCCGGGGCCGTTGGAGAGGAACAGCCCGTCCGGCCGCAGTGCGAGCACCTCTTCGGCGGTGGTGTTGTAGGGGACCACCGTGACGTTGCAGCCCCGCTCGGCCAGCCGGCGGATGATGTTCAGCTTGATGCCGCAGTCGACCGCCACAACGTGGAACCGGGGGGACGCAGTGCGGGAGTACCACCGCTTTTTACAGCTCACCCGCGCGACCGAATCCCGGGGCAGTTTCGCCGCGGCAAGGATTTTCATCGCGCTCTCGTGGTCGAGATAGGGCTCGCAGATCAGCACCTTCTGGCTGCCCTCCCGCCGAATGATCCTCGCCAGCTGGCGGGTGTCGATCCCCTCGATGCCGGGGATTCCGCTCTCCTCGAGCACCTCCCCCACCGTCTTGGTATACCGGAAGTTGGAGGGGCTATCATTGTACTCGCGCACAATCAGGCCGCCCATCGTCGGCACCCGGGACTCATAGTCCTCGTCGGTCATACCGTAGTTGCCGATCAGCGGATAGGTCATCACCACCGCCTGACCGGTATAGCTGGGATCGGAAAGCACCTCCTGATAGCCGACCATCGAGGTGTTGAAGACGATCTCGCTGACCCCCTCAGCCTTTGCCCCAAAGCCGTAACCGTAGAACTCCTGCCCGTTCTCAAGCACTATTTTCCTTGTGTATTCCGCTGCCATACAACCCTTCCTTTCACCATCGTCATCCGGCTCTCGCCCCGCACCCGCCGGCCTGCAAACGGGGTGGCGCGCCCCATCGAACAAAACCCTTCGGGGTCGACCGTGTATTCCGCGTCAAGATCAAAGACCGCAAGGTCCGCCTCCTGCCCCTCTTCCAGCCCGCCGGGCAACCCGAACAGCCGCCGCGGGGCAAGGCTCATCTTTTCAACCAGCTCCGGCAGGCTGAGCACCCCGCCGCGCACCAGCCCGGTGTAGAGCACAGGGAAGGCGGTCTCAAGCCCCACCACCCCCATCAGGCTGCCCGCAAGGCCGCGGGACTTCTCCTCCCACGTGTGGGGCGCGTGGTCGGTGGCGATAACATCAATTGTCCCGTCGCACAGCCCCTCGAGCAGCGCATCCCGGTCGGCGGCAGTGCGCAGCGGCGGGTTCATCTTAAACCGCCCCTCATCCTGAAGATCGTCCTCACACAGCAGCAGATAATGGGGTGCGGTCTCGCAGCTCACCGCCACCCCCGCCCGCTTTGCCTGCCGGATGAGCGCGACGCTCTCCTTGGTCGAGACGTGGCAGACATGGTACCTGCAGCCGGTTTTGGCCGCGAGCTTGAGGTCCCGCTCGACCTGTCTCCACTCGCTCTCGGAGGAGATGCCGACAAGCCCGTGGGCCGCGGCATACCGGCCGTCATGGATGCAGCCGCCGGGCCGCAGCAGCCGGTTGTCCTCACAGTGGGCGACGATGGGGCGGCAAAGCCTCTTTGCCAGGCGCATCGCCTGTTCCATCAACGCATCCTCCTGCACCCCGCGCCCATCATCCGAAAAGCCCGCGACATAGGGGGCCATCGACTCAAGGTCTGCAAGCGTACCCGTCCCCTTCTGCCCCTGTGTGATGCAGCCGAAGGGCACCACCCGCACTCGGGCATCCCTTTGGATGGCTTCAAGCTGCGCCTCGAGATGCGGCAGGCTGTCCGGCGCGGGGTCAAGGTTCGGCATACTGCAGACCGTCGTCATCCCGCCGGCAGCGGCAGCCGCAGTGCCGCTCGCAATGGTCTCCTTAAAAGAAAAACCAGGCTCACGGAGATGTACATGGACATCAACGAAGCCTGGTAAAATGGAAAGATTTCGGCAATCAATAAGATCGCCGCTGAGACTGCCGCCCTGACCGGGCACCTTGCCCGCGCAAACAGCGGGACTGCCGCCATCTGCATCGCCGGCACCGATCCCGGCAACCCTGCCGTTTTCGATGACGAGATTCCCCTGCAACAACACGCCGTTGTAAAAAACACGCCCGCCGGTGAGAATCTGCCGCATAGAGGGGTTCCTCCCTTCCTCAAAATTGACCCGATGCTGCCGCACCGGCCCGAAAAAAAGCAGCCCGGGCGCCGGAGGGGGCATCCCCCCGCGCCGCTCGTGGCCGCTTCACACTTTTCCTATTATAAAAAAGCGATGTCCCTAAGTCAAGGCACAAAATCAGCTTTTCCGTTTTTCACAAAAACACATCTGTTTTTTTGTTTTGCTTTTGGAAGGGGCTTTTCCCCCACAGCGCGGAAAACACGCCCTTGGACATCACAAAACGCCCATCGCTTTGAGCCAGCTAAAGAGCACCGGGCCTGCCCAGAAAGCGCCAAAGCCGACCACAAAGATCCCCCAGCAGGCAAGCCGGCAACAGAAGGGGCGCCGCTGCGGGCCGCACAGCCGGTCTGCGAGACAGCCGCTGCCCAGCGGCAGTTTAAAGACCATTCCGGCCAGAATCGGCCCGTAAAACAGGATGGGGGCCAGCTCATTGAGATAGGGGATGAGGGAGAAGTAAAAGCCGACGGTCCGCGCGCCCTCCACCCTGCTGAAATAAAAGCCGCTGGCCAGCGCAATCATTCCCCCGTCAAGGAGGTTGGCCTCCAGCTGGCGGCTGTAAAGGGCGGCAATCAGCACAAAAAAACCGGCGCACCACAAGGCCTCCATGGCCGCAAAGAGGGTCTTGTCCCGCAGCTGCAGGCTGGTCAAAATCGTAAACGGCACGAGCAGGATCAGCCACTGCGGATGCCAGTAGACGAGGAGGAAGAGCAGCCCGAAGACCACCAGTCCCAGATAGGCCGCCATCCGGTTTTGGGCATCCCGGTCCGCGGGCTGATAGAGCCGCGCGGCGACGCAGACAAGCGCCAGCAAGAGCAGGAAGAGGGAGGCGTCGGATATCCCGCCGGGGAACACCTGTGTAAACAGCCGCTCAATCATCAGCTGGTTGAAAAAGCCGGCGTCGCCCGTGCGGCCCAAAAACAGCAGGGCGGTGGGCAGATACAGCCACAGCGAGAGCGCGGCATACCCCGCAGCCCGCAGAATCCGCTTTTCTGCCAGCAGCACCAGCGGCAGCAGCAAAAAGACGGGGAAGAACTTGAAAACCATCCCCACCCCCATCACAAGGGAGAAGGGGACCATCCGCCCGTCAAGATAATAGACCAACGCCCAGAGTAAAAAGAACAGGCAGATGCTGTCGTACTGTCCCATGACAAGGACGGTGAAAAAGCTGACCGGATTGAGCCAGAAGAAGAACGGCACCCAGCGGCAGCCCTCCTCCCCGCAGCCCAGCCTGCGGGCCAGCGCCCCGGTCATCAGGCCGCAGCCGAGATAAAAGCCCGCGCCCAGCCACTTGCACCAGAGGCTGAGGGTCAGGTCGGTGAACACAAAACCGCCGACCCGCTCAATCAGATAGAGCGGCAGTTCCCACACCGCATAGAGCAGGTAGAGCAGGATATTGTAATGGGCGGCATTGGTATAGCCGTAGCCGTAAACCCGGCTGTAAACATCCTCGAAAAAGCCGAAAAAATTGCCGTCAAGGCTGCTGCGGATCAGGATATAGCCGTGCCGCGCCGTCTCGACGATGTCGGGGTGGGCGAACGCAAAGATACAAAAAACCGCCCCGGCGGCAAGAAGCAGATACTCCGCCCGTGCCGGCCCGGTGACACGCCGAAGTCCGGCCGCAGCATACTTCTTTTTCTTTGGCAGATTTTCCATCTTCCGCGTTTCCCCTTTCCCGCCGCATCTTGCTTTCGGTTTTCATTTTACCACGGCCGGCGCGATTTTGGTAGCGGGATCTTGTATCCCGTCATCCCTCGCCGGGCACCGCCTTGCCGGCGGCACGGATCTTTTCCACCGTATCGGCGCGGATTTCCTGCCGCAGCGCGGCCAGCACCCGGGAAAAGCCGACCCGGTCATCCGTGTAGGTCATATTCAGCGCGTACTCTCCCTCTGTCCAGGTCTCGATTGGGGAGAGGTTGTGCTGCACCAGCGCCTCCATCCCGTCCAGCGCCTTATAGACCCGCGCCTCCGCCGTCGCGCGCTCCGCCATCTCCTGATAAAGCGCCTGCATCCGCCCGCGCAGCGGCTCGCTCAGGCTGTCCACCCAGTCAGAGAGCAGCTTCTCCTCGGTCTTTTCATCCGCCGCCGTCTTGTCAAAGGTGGGGATGTCCCCGGTGAACGCCTCACCGAGATCATGGATCAAGCACATCTCTATAACCCGGTCCACATCGAGCTGCGGGAACTCCTCCTCCAGCGCATCCCGCAGCAGAAATACCGTCAAGGCCAGCATCCAGCTGTGCTCCGCGACGCTCTCCGGCCGGCCGCGGGAGGTCGTGCAGTGACGGGTTGTGTCCTTGAGCCGCTCTGCGATCCGCAGGATCTCCAGCACCTGTCTTGCTTCCATCGCTTGCTCTCCTCTCTCTTTACACCACAGCCAGCGGGCTGTCCTGCGCCCGGAGCGGCGAAGTGACCTCGGCCGGGATCTCGAACTCCACCGCGCCCAGCGCGCCGATACCGACCTGCCCCTCGTCAAAGGCGATCACCAGCCGGCCCTCCTCGGTCAGGGTGAAGGGCTGGTTGGGGTCAATCTCCCAAAAGCCGAGCGGCTCCGCCTCCGAGCGCAGCAGCCAGCCGGCATGGGGGTCCTCCTGCAGGGCATATTCCATCTGGCTGCGGATCTCGCCGCTGATTGCGCCGACATAGTCCGCCCCGTCCGCAAACAGGTCTTTCAGCGTCAGCAGCCTTCCGGTTTTGAGATCCGCCGTATACCAGCGGGTCAGTTCCTGCGCGCTGCCCTGTGCCACCGTCGCGCACAGCTGTACCGACAAAAAGCGGTCGGTCATCGTCACCTGCCCGAGCCGGCAGTCCACCGCCTCCCGGCCGCCGAGCGCACCTATCGCCTCCAAATCGCTGTGGTACCGCGCAATCATCTGGTCCGACCAATCCGCCAGCGCGGTGTTGATCTCCCGCTGCAGCGCCTCATCCGCAAGGCCGTGGACCATCAGGGTATCAACCTGCGCCTGTGCCAAGTCCAATGTATCCCGATAGCTGCGGAAGGTGACCACCCGCACCAATCTGCCGATCCCCGGAACGCCGGCCATCGCCTGTGCGGCCGCCTGCCCGCTGTTTGCCGCGGCGGTAAACGCGACAATCAACACCGCCGCAAGTCCCGCCGCTCCCCCGAGGAGACGCAGGGCGCGCCTTTTCGCGGTCCGTTTTTCTTGATATCCGGCCATCCGGTTCCCTCCTGATCTGCGCCGCCGCACCGCGGCGGCAAACTGAGCGCCATCCTCTTTCGGGCGCTTGTTGTTAGTGTACCCTATCCCGGACATATCTGCAAGAGGGCAGCGTGTTTTCTTTCCGCAAAAATGCAAAGCCCACCGCAAAACCCACAAACAAAAAGAGCCGCAGCGGCGTGCGTTTCGGCGTGCAGCTGTGGCTCCTGTCTTTTTTTCTCTTTGTTTGCCGCAAAAGCGGGGGAAATCAGGTTTTCCGGATAAAATCCTGCCCGCAGCGGGGACAGGTGATCGCGATGGTCCCCTTCCCCTTCGGCACCCGGCACTTCTGACCGCAGGAGGGGCATTTGAAACACCGCTTGCCCGCATCCGCCTGAAAGCCGCGCCCGGTGACCGCGCTCCCGCCGCGCCGCGGCCAATGGGGTGCGCGCACCCAGTCCTGCAGGCCATACCACAGCGAGAGGAACTTTTCATTCTCCGCCTGCCGCAGCACGATCTTGCGGGAGAGCGCGCGGTAGAAGACCAGCAAAATCAGCAGGATCCCCACCGCCGGCAGAAAGACCACCCGGGGGAAGAACCGCCCGATCAAGCTGAGTATCAGCGCCATGACGATCAGCGCAATGTTCAGGTTATCGATGCCGTACCGGTCCCCAAAGAGACCGCGCCATCCGTTCATCATTCTGTTTCCTCCTCATCCGCACAGCCGTGCGGCAAATTTTCCTCTGTCCGCGCCGCGCCGGTATTCTGTACCGGCATCAAAACCCGCCGCATCAGGCTGCAGCCCTCCTCCAAAAGCCGCAGGTCGGTCGCGGAAAGCGCGTCCAGCCGCTCGCTGAGCCGGTCGGCCAATGCGGCGGTGAGGGCGTCCCGCAGCTGATATGCCTGCGGGGAGGGGCGCAGCAGGATCTCCCGCCGGTTGTTGGGGTGGGGGTACCGCTCAATCAGCCCGCGCTCGACCAGAAGGTCGGCGGTGCGGGACAGCTGTTGCCGGCTGATCCCAAGCCGGTCGGCCAGCGCGGTCATATTCATGCCCGGCTCCCGCTGCAGCCAGCCCAGCGCCTGCAGCTGGCAGAGGCTCAGCCCGCAGCGCTCCCGCGGGCCGCCGCCGTAGACCTCCCGTCCAAACAGCGGCGCCAGCTGCAGCAGCTGCGCGGCGACCTCGCGGCTCTCCTCGGTGTGCATCTTTTCTTCTCCCCTCTTATCGGCCTTTTGCCTGCGCTTGGTTTTACCATGATAACGGGGGAATGCAAAGAGGATATGACATGATTGTTAACATTTGATGAAAATCCGGCTTTTCCGCCCGAATTTTTTCTAAGACGGCAAAACCCGTCCCGGTATCAGGCGTTTTCCTCCCCGGTGAGGTCCAATATACCCCATTGGCCTTCATATTTGGCAAAGCAGCGCCCATCCGTCACCTCGGTAAGCTCCTCAAACACCCCAAACGGGACCGCCGCCTCCCCCGTATCGTTGTAAAGGGCGGCCTGCCCATCGAGATAGAGCACAACATAGCCGCCCATGCAGGGGGATGCAAACTTGTCCTTCTCCCAGTTTTCCAGATATTCCGCCATGGTCTGCTCGTCAAGCCCCTGCTCTTCCCACTCATCGGGGCTGTGCGGGCGGTCACTGCGGCAGCCGTCATAAGCGCAGGGGATCACCAGCTCGCCGGCGGCATTCAGGTAACCCCATTTCCCGTTCTGTTTGACCGCAAACAGGCCGCCGCTCTCGTCCGCGATCTTCTCATAGACAAAATCGGTCACGAGCTGCCGGTCGGCGCACAGCGCTTGCAGATTGAACTCCGGGTCGTTGCGCCGCTCCCAGTCCTCCGCAGTCGGCACAGGAAATCCGTTCTCCTGCCGCATCCGCATCTGACGCACCGGAATAGTCCCCGCGGGCTCGCCCTCCTGCGCCCAGAAATAGCCGTCCTGCCCAAACCAGAACCGCTGTGCATCAGGGTCCCAGCCATAGCTGCCGGAAACGCCGGTCCCCATCGCCGTTGGCCACGCGTCTTCGGTCTCCTGCAGGGTCCCTGCGGCATCCAGAATATATTCCTTGCCCGACGGGGACGCCTCCTCCAGATAATAGTCAAACCCATACGCTATCGTCTGGTACACCGGTTCGGCCACCCATTCGCCATCAATATCCAGCAGCCCGTAAAGGCCGTCCTTTTTGACAAGATAATAATTCCCCGGCGCCGCGCCGCCCTCGCCGCCGCCCTTCACCGTCGGCCGGGTCGAGACCGGCATCCCCAGGATCTCACCTTCCCCGAGGAGCTTCGAGTCGAGCGCGGTCCACTGATACCCCTCCGGCCCGGGAGCGGCGATACAGCCGCACAGCGTGCCCAGCAATGCAATCAGCAGCACAGCGGCAGCTGACCGCAGCGCCGTTTTTCTTTTCTTCTCTTGCATCTCTCTTCGCTCCCAATCAACGGTGTTTTTCCTTTGGGCATTTCTATAAGCAAAAACGCCCCGCCCCCGGCAAAACCGGCAAGCGGGAGCGTTTTGGCTCTGTTTTTCTCTTTTACAGCTCGGCGATGACCTCAACTTCGACCAGCGCGCCCTTGGGGAGGCCCTTGACCGCAAAGCAGCTGCGGGCCGGCTTGCCGACAAAGTACTTCGCATAGACCTCGTTGAAGGCCGCAAAGTCCGCCATGTCCGCCAGATAGCAGGTGGTCTTGACCGCCTTCTCAAAGCTGGTGCCCGCCTCGGCCAGCACCGCCGCCAGATTCTGCATCACCTGCTCCGCCTGCGCGACAAGGCCGCCCTCGGCGATCTCGCCGGTCGCCGGCACAATGCCGATCTGGCCGGAGGTGAACAGCATCCCATTCGCCTTTACCGCCTGAGAATAAGGTCCGATTGCCGCCGGCGCGGCCGCGCTGTTGATAATCTGTGCCATAGTGTTCCACCCATCCTTTTTTTGTTTTTTGAGTCAAACCTGCAGCCGCTCGATCCGGCTGCCTCACTGTCAGTATACCACGCCGCCGCCGTGGGGTAAAGCCCCGCGGGCGCCGTCCTGCCGCCGCAGGGGTTTCCCCGCAGATTTTACTGCAGCTCCGGCTCGACCGCCTTCATCGCCTCCAGCGTGTCCTCCAGCAGCCGGTCAAGCTCCCAGCCCAGCAGCTCCGCGCCCTGCGCGATCACCTCGCGGCTGCAGCCGGCGGCAAACTTTTTGTCCTTGAATTTCTTTTTCAGGCTCTTGAGCTCCATATCCTGCACCGAACGGCTGGGGCGCATCAGCGCCGCCGCACCGATCAGGCCGGTCAGTTCATCGGTCGCATACAGCACCTTTTCCATCTCATGCTCCGGCGCGAGGTCGATGCAGTGCCCCCAGCCGTGGCAGGCGGCCGCGCGGATCAGCCGCTCGTCCAGCCCCTTTTCCCGCATGATCTCGATCTCCTTTTTGCAGTGCTCCTCGGGGTACCGCTCAAAGTCCAGATCGTGCAGAATGCCGACCGTCTCC